>JBGPLV010000018.1:0-13053 GCA_041486625.1 Elusimicrobiota bacterium | reverse complement strand
GAGCGGGAGACGGGGTTTGAACCCGCGACCTTCTCGTTGGCAACGAGACGCTCTACCAGCTGAGCTACTCCCGCTCTGTATTCACCCCATTGTAAATTATGCCCAGGGCGGGAGTCGAACCCGCAAGCCTCTCGGCATACGCACCTCAAGCGTACGCGTCTGCCAGTTCCGCCACCTGGGCAACAAATCCAAGGTGCGGGTGGGATTTGAACCCACGAATAACGGTTTTGCAGACCGCCGCGTTAACCGCTTCGCCACCGCACCGAAATACTAAAGTCGAGTAAGAATTCTACAAAAATATGTGGCGCTGTGGAGAACCCCCCGGTGGGCAAACCCGCCCAGCGCACGTTTTCATTTTGTTTACCTTTCGTTAACAAACCGTTTCCTTGTTAACCCTTGGCGCTCCTCATACAAACGGGTATGGGTGAGGCGCTTCAAAAACGCATTCTTGTCGTGGATGACGAAGAGTCCGTCCGCACGATCTGCTCGCGCATGCTCACGCCTCTCGGCTATTCGGTCGAGACCGTAGAGACCGCAGATCTGGCACTCGCCCGCCTCGAAATGGAGCCCTTTGACCTGGTCATCACGGACTATCGCACGCCGGGAGAGTTAAACGGCCTCACCTTGGGCCACGCCATCAAACAACTCTTTCCGCGCACTCAGATCATTCTGATGACGGCCTTCCCAGCCGTGGACACCGCCGTGGAAACGCTGCGCATGGGCGGCCTGGATTACCTGATTAAACCCTTCGATCGAACGGAGCTGATCCGTCGTGTAAAAGTCTGCTTCGGCGATCCGTCACTCCCCTGAACCCATGCGGACCCTCGGTGTCATTGCCTGCATAGGAATTTCCATCATGAGCGTGGTTTGGGTCCCCGCGACTTCTCAAGATCTTTCCCCCTCGCCACCGCGACGGGAATCGAGGCCCTCCGTGTCACACGAAAGCGAAGGCATTCTCCAGACTCTCCAGCGACAGGCTCTTCCGGACCTAATCCATTCCATCACCGAAAAAAAGCAAAGCAAAAAATTGCGAATCACGCATATTGCCGGGGACATCGAGAATCATGAAGCCAGCCAGTATCTGGTGGACGCCTATGCGCAAACGAGCGCCGAAGGAGTTCGCTGCAAGATCATAGAATCCATCGGCAAGTTCCATGATCCGGAAATGCTCGGCTGGTTGGCCGAACGTTTGAAAAATCCCCATATTAGCATTCAATGTTTTGCCATTTGGGCGATGGGTGAGCTCAAGACGCCGCGCGCGGCCGCTCTTTTGTTGCCGAGACTATGGAGTTCCAACCGCTATATTCAGATGACGGTCATTGACGCCCTGGGGAAGACCGGGAAAAATGGGGCCGTGGCTTCCGAGCTGAGCACGTTTTTGCGCGATGAGGACGTGCAGGTCCGGTATCTGGTGGCCAAAGCGCTTATGGGCACGGCCGGCCCGGATGCCGCCCCTGTGTTGGCGGAACGTTTGATGGAAGAACCCTCGGTGGATGTTCAAGAAGCTTTGGCGCGGACCCTCGGCCGCACGGGAGGCGCCGTAGGTATCGGACATCTGATTGAACTCTTGAAGTATCCGCCTTCGCAGGCTACAGAACATTGGGCGGAAGTCGGGCTGGAAGCGGCCGATCCGGCGCTTGTGTTTCCGGTCATCGAACCCTTCGCGAACGGCGATGATTTTCGCCTGAAAGTAGCCGCCTTGCGAATCTTGAATGAGTTGAGGAAAACGAGCCGATGAAACTCAAATCGTGGATCTTCGCCGGTGTGCTGTTTCTCGCATCCTCAAGCCTTTGGGCGACTTATGTGATATCGCGGCGGGCCTTCCTGCGCGATTTCAATGCGGGCGTTCACTCCTACCTGGCCGGTCATTTCATCGATGCTGAGCAGAGCCTACGAAAAGCGTTGAGCCGCCGTCCGCGCAACGAACAGGTCAAACAGCTTCTCACCAAGGTGCTCATCGAACAGAGTTTCGCGCAGTATCACCATAAGGATTTCACCGGGGCCCTCGAGACGCTGGACCGCGCCTCCGGGGCCCTTGCGGCCGACGAGGAAACGCAGCAGACGCTGGCTGCCCTGCGGCAGCAGCTCTCGGTTCCGGCTGAGGACCGTCCCGTCAATATGGAACAGGTCTTAGCCGGCCTGTACAAGCGCCTGCCCGATCAAACCCAGCCAAACAACCTGCAGGCGTTGATGGAGCAATGGTTTAAACGCTCCCAGAAGAGCCAGGAAGAGCTCCTGAAACGTTTCTGGGACAACCAGGAGCGCTGGCTCGCACAGCTCGAGAGAGAAAAAGATCAATTTAAAAAGATTTTATACGGAGGACTCGCCCTTTTCGGCGTCGGAGGAATAGTTCTGGCGGTCTTTTTGGCCGGCATCTTGCATGCCTACTTTGGACGGCGCGGCGTATTCGCCCGGCTTCTGGAAGAACATTACAGGCGGGTCGTGGCTGCGCTGCCGGCGGGATCCCACGTTCTCTTGGGACCTCCCGTGAGCCTGCATCATGTCCCGGAATCCCAGCAGATGGACATTATTGAGGCGGAGATCATCTCCGGCCAAAATGAGGAAGAGTCCGCCAAACGGCTCCAGTCCCTGCTCGAAGGAGAAAATCCCTGGGTCCGGGCCCGTGCGGCCAAAATACTGTATCGCCTCGATCCCAAGTTATCGCTCCAGGAACTCAAACGCTTAGTCACAGACGCTTCGAGTGGTTCCCAGGTCCCCGGGATGTGGGCACTCTCCGAATTGGGGACTTCCGAGGCGCTCGATCTTCTCGTGCCGCTCGCCTACAGCCCTTCGTGCGAGATTCAGCAAGGTGCCATCCGCAGTCTTCTACAGCTCCAGTCCAAAGCGAATTTACCCGCCAACGTACGGGACAAACTTAACACACTTCTTCCAGAAATCCGATCGCGGACGGGCTGGGTTTTCTAGAGGACGGACGCCATTATCTTAGGCGCGGGGCGAAGCCTTTCTGTTGGTGACCAGCGTATCGATACTCATCAGTAACTGCTCGAGATTCCAAGGTTTAAAGACATACGCGTCCGCTCCGCTTTCATAGCCGCGAAGTTCGTCCATTTTTTGATCCATACTGGTCAATAGAATGACAGGGATAGTCTCCGTCAGTGGATTATTCTTCAGCCTATGGCAGACCTGCCACCCATCCAATTTTGGCATCATGACATCCAGAAGCACCAAATCGGGATGCTTCTCTTCCGCGAGCCTTATTCCGTCTTCGCCATCGCCGGACTCTAAAACGTGATGACCCGCCTTTTGCAGGCTCATTGCAAGCACCGTTCGCAAATCCATGCTGTCGTCAATGATCAAAATATTCGACATCGTCAGGCACCCACCGTCTGCAGCGTTTTACGCGTTTTCGCGATAAGAACATCGAGATCAAAGGGTTTCAACACGACGTCCAGCGCTCCGGATGAAAACGCCTTCGCCCTCTCGCTCTCCTCATCCAAGCCTGTGACAAAAATGACCGGGATAGCGGCCACATCGCCGCTTTGCTTTAAGCGCGCACACATGTCTTGCCCGCTCAACCCGTGCATTTTGATATCCATGAAGATGAGGTTAGGTTTGTATTTGTGAATTATCGAGAGGGCATGATCTCCGCCCAAACTGCCCATCATTCTAAATCCACTCTTTGTTAACGTACGTTCTAAAAGCCGGAGCATTTGGGGTTCGTCATCCACGCAGACGATCAGGGGCTCATCGGGGACACATTCATAAACAATATCAACTCGGTTCAAATAGTCGACGAGATCTTTTATTCCAATCTGGATGTCTTGATTATTTCGGCCTTTCGCCGCTCGTTCGATGGCGGAGGCGATGGGCGTTAGGCCCTTAAAACCATATCCTCCCCCCACCCCTTTTATCGTATGACCGAGCGTTTGGATCGCTTCATAGTCCGCTCTTTCCAAGGCCTCCCGCAATAAGGTGATTTCCGCGAATCTGTGCTGCAGAAAGGCGGGGATGAGCGTTTCAAGATCGGGATCCACAGAGACCTTAATACGATCGGGTTTTTGATCAAGCGGCAAGGGGCGCCTCCCTGGCATATTGATCGATCGCTTCCATCAGGACGGCTTTTTTAATCGGCTTGGTCATATGGCCCGTGCACCCGGCTTCGAGGCTTTTTTGGATTTCCACTTTAAGGGCATAGGCGGTGAGCGCAATAATCGGCGTCGTTCGGTCACGTCCGGCTTCCCAGGTGCGGATCGCCCGTGTCGCGGTATAGCCGTCCATGACCGGCATTTGCATGTCCATCAAGATAAGATCGTAAGCGCTGTCTTTCGCCTTTTGAACGGCGATCTCGCCATTGTCGGCAACGTCCACCCGATGCGGGGTTTTCTTTATATAAGCGAGTACAAGCATCTGATTGTCCGGGGAATCCTCCACAAGCAGAATGTGGAGCGGACGTTCATTTTTAGTGGCCGTGGAGGGGAGAGGAAGAGGGGTTTCTTCCGTCTTTGCAGCGGCGGAGTCCATGGCTCTTTGAATCGCCGCCAGTAAATGTTCCGTCTTGACCGGCTTGACTAGAGGCGCCGCGATGTCCAGAGCTCTGCATTGCGCCAGGTCCTTGGCCTGGGGATCTCCGGAAGAGAGCATGACAATCCCGATATCGATCATATGCGCGCGCAGGTATTTCACCATTTCAAATCCGCTCAAACCCTGCATGTGCAGGTCGACCAGCGCCACATGATAGGGATTTCCGGTGTGCAGAGCGGCTTGGATTTCTTCGACTCCCTTCTGGACGCTTTCGCAATCCGTGACTAGGAGGCCGCGAGCGGAAAGAAGCTGTCCGGCAATGTAACGGTTGGCCGGGTTGTCATCGACGATCAGCGTTTTGATCCCACGCAACGACCGGGCGGCTGGAAGAGCCATCAAGGAAGGAGTGTTTTTGGATTTTTCACAAGAGACGGTAAAGAAGAAGATTGTTCCCTTGCCCATTTCGCTGGTGACCCAAATCCGGCCGCCCATCAATTCGACGATTTTCTTCGAAATCGTTAATCCGAGCCCCGTCCCGCCGTATTTACGGGTAATGGAGGAATCCCCCTGGACAAAGGATTCAAACACGGAGCTGAGCTTGTCCGCCGGAATGCCGATGCCGGTGTCCTGAACGGAAAATTGGAGCCGACACGAAGGGCCATCGCCCGGCGGGGTTTCATTTTGAACCTTCACGGTGACCTCGCCTTTTTGCGTGAATTTCATCGCGTTGCCCACCACATTGGTGATCACCTGTCTCAGCCGTTCAGAATCTCCCGATAAGGAATGCGGGACATCCGGAGCCATGTAGTAGGTGAGGTGGATGCCCATTTCATCGGCCCGCGTCGTAAACAGTTTAAGCGCATCTTCCATCAGGTCGGCCAAATTAAAATCCACTTTCTCCAGCTCAAGCGTGCCGGATTCCACTTTGGAGAGATCGAGGATCGCATTAATCAAAGACAGTAAATAATCTCCCGCGTTGCGGAAGATTTCCACGAATTCTTTTTGTTTGGCACTTAATTTTGTTTCTGATAGTAATTCCGCCATCCCGATGATGGCATTCATGGGCGTCCGAATTTCGTGGCTCATGTTTGCCATAAACTCCGATTTCATCCGGGCCGTTTCCAGGGCGGCGTCCCGCGCCTGGGCAAGTCCCGCTTCCGTTATCCGGGTCAGGTCTGCCGTACGTTGACGCTCGATCGCGTAGCGCAAGACCCGCTTGAGTGAAGCTCCGTCGAAATGGTCCTTGACGAGGTAATCCTGGGCTCCGATCTGGACACATTGAACTCCCACGGCTTCATCGATCAAACCCGTCAATACGACGATCGGCACTTTCGATGCGACCGCTTTTATCCGCTCTACCGTCTCCAGACCTTGTGCGTCCGGCAGCGACAAGTCCAGCAAGATGACATCGACCACAGCGGTGTCAAGAATCTGGCACGCCTGGCTCAAACATTCGGCAAAGACCAGCTCGATCTCCATGCCGGTTTCTTTCAAGATCTCCCGCAACAGACGGGCATCTCCTGGATTATCCTCCACGCACAAGACTTTGAGGTGCTTCACGGGTTCACCTATGAATGGGCAACTTCACGATCGTCAGCCAGAACTCTTCGATGCATTTGACAACTGTCATAAACTGCTCCAAGTCAACCGGTTTTGTGATATAGCAGTTGGCGTGCAGGTCGTAGCTTCTCAGAATATCCTCTTCGGCCTTGGACGTCGTGAGGATCACCACCGGGATACGCTTTAAGTCCGAATCCGCCTTGATCTCGGCAAGGACCTCGCGGCCATCCTTTTTCGGTAGATTGAGATCAAGCAGGATCACATCCGGCTGAACCGCCTTGGCATAAGAGCCTCTCCGGTACAAGAAATTGAGCGCTTCCACGCCATCCCGAACCAGGCTGAGATGATTCAAGATCTTGCCTTCCTTGAGCGCCTCCGCGGTCAGGCGCGCGTCACCGGGCGAATCTTCCACCAGTAGAATTTCAATGGCTTTTTGACTAGGACCTTTGTGGGTTTCCAATTTTGTTTTCTCCTTTGATGGGGATGGTGAAGTAAAACGTAGCACCTTGTCCGGGCTGAGATTCCACCCAGATGCGTCCTCGGTGGCGTTCCACAATCTTTTTGCAGACCGCCAGTCCGATCCCGGTCCCCGGGTACTTGTCGGTGGTATGCAGGCGCTGGAAAATGACGAAGATGCGATCGGCGTATTGAGGATCCATGCCAATGCCGTTGTCGCGGACGGAAAACACCCACTCCGACTCTTTCTCGTGGGCCGCCACATGGATCTGCGGGGGATTGGGACCGTGGTATTTGATAGCGTTCCCTGCAAGATTCTGAAAAAGCTGAAGTAACTGAGATTCAACCGCGAACACCACGGGAAGAGGGTCAGAGGTAACCGTCGCGTCGGTCTCCTGCACCGTGACACTCAGATTATCGATGGCGCGCTGTAAAACGACGTTCGAGTCGACTTGCACAAAGGGAACCTTGTTTGTCCCCAAGCGCGAATACGTCAAGAGGTCCTCAATCAGCTTCTGCATGCGCGACGCCCCGTCCACTGCATACGCGATGAACTCGTCCGCATCAGCATCCATCTGGCCTTTGTATCGTTTGCTGAGAAGTTGGGTGTAACTGGTGATCATGCGCAGGGGTTCCTGCAAGTCGTGAGACGCTACATAAGCGAATTGCTGTAGTTCAGTGTTGGAAAGCGCAAGCTCTTTGACGTAGCGCTCGCGCTCCTCCTCCGCCTGTTTACGCTCCGTAAGATCCCGGGATACCTCGGAGAAGCCGAGCAGCCGTTTCTCTGAATCTCGAACCGCAGTGATCACCACGTCGGCCCAAAACCGTGAGCCATCCTTGCGGATCCGCCACCCTTCATTCTCCACGCGACCTTGCTCCTCCGCCGTTCGCAGCATCGCGGCGGGTTTACCCAAGGCTTTATCTTCCGGCGGGTAAAAGCGCTCGATGGGCTGGCCGATGATCTCTTCTGACGTATACCCTTTGATCCGTTGCGCTCCTTCATTCCAGGTCAACACGCAACCTTCCTTATCCAGCATAAAAATTGCGTAATCTTTCACCCCTTCGACCAAAAGACGGTAGCGCTCTTCGCTTTCTCCTAGGGCTTGCCGTTGCGCGGTGCCTGCCTGCGTCAGGCGACTCTGGTCTGTGACGTCTTGTGCGTGGATGATGATATAGGCAATGTCGTTGTTCGGACCGAAGACAGGTGAGTTAACGGTACTCCAATAGCGTTCTTCAAATCCGCCTCCCACAGTTTCGGGGCGCCGAATATCGTATTTCAGAACCGCCATCGTGTCCGGCGCCTTATTTTGAAAGACTCTGGCAAAGGAAGCTCGCAGATCGGCCACTCCTGTGGCGGTGGGATCGTTTGGGTTGTCGGGGAATGCATCAAAGAGATCCCGCCCCAGAATCTCCTCTCGTTTTCTCATCGTGGCTTTCAATTGGGCATCGCTCACGGCCACGATTCTTAGGTCAGGCGTTAAGGCGAGAAAAATCCCTGGCGCCGACTCGAAAAGAGCCCGGAAGTCGGGTACAAGAAGGGCGGGTGATGGAAATGTCATGACAATGCTCCTTTAATAAACCCGGTTGCAGCTGGAACACATAATGCGACCCACAAACCAATGGCCGTCCGTGCGTGTGGGGTCAGCCTTTAGGTCAAATAGAAGGATGCCCTGGCAATCCAGGCATTGCGAATCAGGCTTGAGGCCAAGATCTTCTTGAAGCTTGGTCATATCCACCTTCCCGGCGTGAAGGGCCAGTTGATACCGCTGGGTCGTTGTTGGCGTGGAACGCTGATCGAGGATCGCGTGGATTTTTGCCACCATCAGTTTGGGAGAGACGGTGGCTTTCATCGTAAAGTCGCTGGCCCCGAGGCGCAACGCATTCTGGACGGTCCCCGCTTCAGCTGAAGCCGTGAAGATAATGACCGGGACGCCTTTGGACTCTTTATTTTCGCGCACTCTTCGAAGCACTTCCAAGCCGGTCATTTTTGGAAGGTTCATGTCGAGGAGCACAAGGTGGGGATCCACGGATTGGACATACGACCATCCTTGCTCTCCGTCCTCAGCGGCAAAGACGCGGTAGCCCTCCCGGGTGAGGACATCCTTGTATAGGTTGCGCGTCTCTGGATTGTCTTCAATGACCAGAATTCTTGTTTCCGGGTTGGCCGCCATATCGCTCATACCCGCTCCATTGGAAAGATGAGCGTGAAAACGCTTCCTTCGCCGAGGCGGCTTTCGATGCGGACCGACCCTCCATGGAGTTCGACAATGCGCCGAACGAGGGTCAACCCCAGGCCGATGCCTCCCACTTCGCGCGTCAGATAATCGGCCACTTGGTAAAAACTGTCAAAGATTTGAGAAAGCTTGTCGGCGGGGATGCCGATTCCGGTGTCGGCAAAGGAAATCTTCACGTGGTCGCGGACTTTGCTCGCGCGAATGGTGATCTTCCCTTTTTTGCGGTTGAAACGAATGGCATTCAGAAAGAGATTTTTATAAACCGTCTCGATGAGCTCAGGATCCACCATCAGTATTTCAGCCTCTGGTTCCCATTGCACATCGACCGTCAGTTGTTTATCCTGCCAGAGAGCACGGTAGCGCTCCACCACGCGATCGAGCAGTAGGCGCGAATTAATCCCATTTTTTGAACATTCAAATCGGCTGTCCCTCAAATCGGTAAACTGAAGCACGTTTTCAACGACTTCCTGAAGACGACGCATGCGTTCCTCTAGCAGCCCGCAAAGAGCAAGACTCTTTGGTCCGGCGGTGAGGCCACGCAATTGGTCTAATGCCATAAAAAGAGGCGTCAGCGGAACCCGCAGTTCATGGTTTACACGTGAGATAAACGCCTCTTTTAGTCGCTCCATTTCCTGCAACTGAGCGTAGGCAGCTTCCAGTTCCTGGCGTGTCCTCTTTTCGTGATTCAACTCTTCCGAAAGACGGCGTTTTTCTAGGCAATGGTTCACGGCGGAGCGCAGGGATTCCGGTTCGAATGGCTTTACAAGATAGTCGAAAGCCCCATCTTTTAAGGTAGGGATCGCTGTTTCCAGGGCCGGATAGCCGGTCATGATGATGACGTCTGTGCTGGGCGAGCGTCGCTTAATCTCCTTGAGAAGTTCCGCTCCAGGGAGGGTCCCGGGCATGACCAGGTCTGTGAGGACAAGATCGAAATTCCCGGCATGGCAAAGTGTGAGCGCTTCGTCTCCAGTGCTTACGGATTCGACATGTCCCCCCAATGACGAGAGCGCCCGACGGCATACCTCCCGGATCGCCGGTTCGTCATCTGCCACCAGGATGTGTGGTGACTCACGCATAAACGGGCAGCTCCATGATAAACGTCACGCCGGAGCTCTCCTCGCTTTGGGTGGACAGCGTCCCTGAGTGTTTTTGCAGAATCTCACGGCAGGCAGACCATCCCAAGTCTGTTTGGAGGGTATCTTCGGGGATGACGCGGCCCGTATGACGCAAACGGAGGCAGACCCCGGCGCCGGTTTTTCCCCCATGGATATAAAGCTTTTTTTCCTTTTGCCCGGCCACGGCCCGGCGAGTTTTCATAAAGAGATGAAGGAGAACCTGCTGCAGCTGGCCTGAGTCACCCATCACCGAGGGTAGAGAGGGCGGGCATTCGTTGACAACCTTGAGGCCGAAGTTGAGAAAATCGTAATGAACTTTTTCCAGGATAGAGTGGATCAAGGGAGAAAGATCCATCGCTTCTTTCTTTGGATTCTGCGCAGGGCCAAAGAGGAGCAGGTCTTGAATAACCGCGCGGCAACGTTGGCCTTGGCCTAGGATAGTTTCAACATCTTTGCGTTCCTGCGGGCCTAGGCCTTTACCATCGAGCAAAAGCTGAGTTAACCCAATCACCCCCCCAACCGGGTTATTGAGTTGATGGGCGACGTCGGCCGCGAATTGTCCTATCGTTGGAAGACTCATCTCCCTAAGGGCTTATACCGCCGACGGGTCATGATCAAGGAAAGGAAATGTTAACGTTTCGGTCCCCTATTCGTAACATTTTGTTTCCTTGTCTCGAGGGAAAAAGAACATCAACCTTAAATTGCCATGGAACTAGCCGCCAAAAAGCCGCGTTTGCTTCTCGTTGAGGATAATCCTGACACGCGGCAGATCTATAAGGACGTGTTCGAACGCGAGGGTTTCGAGGTTTTGCTGGCGGAAGACGGAGAAAAGGGTCTTTCCTACGCTCAGGCTACGCTTCCTGAGGTGATTCTGCTGGATTTGATGCTTCCCAAGTTGAACGGCTTCGATTTACTCAAACGTCTCCGAGATGCAGCAGAAACCCGCGACATCCCTGTCATGATCTTCTCCGCTCTGGGGGACGCGTCCGACCGCAAGAAAGCCGCCGAACTGGGTGTCACGGAATACTCGTTGAAGGCTTTTAATCCGCCTAAGCAGGTCGTGAACCGTGTGCGCGCTCTTTTGGAGAGTTCAAGGCACCCCGGTGTGCCCAATACGTCATCGAAAGTCTGCCCCACTTGCCAACGCGCCTTCTAGCCCAGCTTGAAGTAAAAGGTGGCACCTCGTTCCGGCTCGGCTTTGGCCCAAATGTGTCCCCCGTGGCGGTGAACGATGCGCTGGACGGTGGCGAGGCCGATGCCGGTTCCCGGAAATTCGTCGGTCGAATGTAGGCGCTGAAAGACCCCAAATAAATCGGTCGTGTGAGCCATATCAAACCCCGCGCCGTCATCGCGGACAAAATAGATCTGATCGCCATCTTTTTCTTCACTCCCAAACTCAATTTTGGCGGCGGAGTGTTTGCTCGTAAACTTCCACGCGTTATTCAATAAATTCGTCAGCGCGATGCGAATGAGATTCGCATCTCCGGTCGCCGTCTGTCCCGGAGCGATCTCAAATTGAACGTGGCGCTCCGGCTGGCTTTTGTGGAGCTCGTCTGCGACCGTCTGCGCGCACCGGCTCAGGTCGACGGGTTCGCTGCGCACATCCTTGCGGTCCAGTTTGGAAAGACTCAAGATATCATCGATCAGCTGCGCCATGCGCAGGGTGGCGGTATGGATCTTCTGGAAAATGTCCTTTCCTTCCGCATCGAGCTTGTCGCCGTACTTTTCCGATAAGATCTGAGCGAAGGCGTTGATCCCTCTTAAGGGCGCGCGCAGGTCGTGAGAGACGGAGTAATTGAACGTTTCCAGCTCTTTGTTGGCAAAGGTCAATTCCTCCGTTCGTTTCTGAACGCGTTCCTCAAGCTCCACGTTTAATTGTTGGATTGCGATTTCGCTGCGCTTCACGACGTCCACGTCCATGAGGACGATCACGGCGCCGTCGATCTTCTTATCGACGGTGATGTAGGGGTGGATCCGCAGGGAGTGCCAGCGCCCTTCTTTGTCCTGCACGTTTTCCTCCTGGACGGCCACGCTGTCGATCGCTTCGACAATGCGCTTTTCCAAATCACTGACGTTGATTCGGGGCGTGATATCACTGATCAAGCGGCCGACGTCGGCGGGGATGAGGCTGAGCATTTTTTCCGCCGGGGGTGTGAAGCGTCGGATGCGCAGGTCGCGCCCCACTGTGATGATGGGGACCCGGGTGCTGTCGACAAAATTGTTCAGGTCGTTCATCTGGGAAACGGTCTCCAGATTAGACCGGCGCAGCTGCTCGTTGACTGTGGTGAGCTCTTCATTGGTGGCTTGAAGCTCTTCTTTGGCCGTCTGCAATTCTTCGTTCATGCTTTGCAGTTCTTCGTTCGAGGAAAGCACTTCCTCATTGGCGGCCTGCATCTCTTCGATGGCGACCCCTTTTTCCTCGACCACCAATTGCAGATGCGCCTGCGCGGCCGCGAGCTTCTGCTTCCACGCGTTCCCCGGGCCCCGCGCGGCCTTGCGTCCGCCTTTGCCGCGCGGAGGCCCGGGCTCCTTCGAGGCCGGCGCGGATTCAAAGGTCACCGCCCAATAGCGTTCGCGGGAATGAGGGACCTTCAGCGGGATCACCTCAATGGTCACTTCCCGGAGCCGTCCGCCCTGCTCCACCAGCAGGCCGGTCTTCCGGAAGGGCGCCGCTTTCCCCATCCGGAAAGCCCCCGCCAGCTCCGCGGCGATCCCTTCGCGGGCCAGCCGCAGGAGCTGGAGGCTGGCCTCGCCGGGGGCGTTGTGAAGGTACAAATGGGTGTCCCCGCGGAATTCCAGGACTTCCAAATTGTCATTGACGATCACGCCGGCGGGGGCATACCGACCAAGAAGGACACGGTCCGCCTCCTTGTGCACGTTCGGCGCCTCCACGGCGCCCTTCGGGATGCCGCGGCCGTCCCCCTTTTCCATCGCGCGGGGACCGATGGCAAAATCAAAAATCTGTTTGGACGCCGTGGCCTTCTTGGAAAAAATCCTCTGCTTTTTGTCCGCCGCGGCAAACAGGTCGGAGGCCAGACCAGGGTTCTCGGAAGACCCGACCACCAGCCACCCCGGGGTATTCAAGGCGAAGTGAAAGATGGAGAGGATCTTTTTCTGCAAAACGGGTTCCAGATAAATCAGCACGTTGCGGCAGCTGATGAGGTCCAGTTTTGAGAAAGGCGGGTCCTTGAAAATGTTTTGCTTGG
>JBGPLV010000017.1:0-13325 GCA_041486625.1 Elusimicrobiota bacterium | reverse complement strand
GAATATGCAATGAATCGCGTTAACATAATCGAGCGCCATCCCCAGGCCGGCCACGAGGGCCGCCCTGCTCCTGGGCCAGAAGAGCAGTGCCGCCAGATAAACAAGGCCCGCCGAAAGAGCGTTTAGCGCCGCCTGCGTCCATTGCACCGCCCGATGGCGGACGCTTCCGTCGCGTGCGAGGAACGGGACCAGAAAAGCCGGGTAGCCCGGCGTGCGATAAAGTTCCGGAATGAGCTGGCCGTTCACGGTGGTCGCAAAAGCGCCGTGGTTTAAGAGATTTTGTGCAGGAAGGGCATAGCTTGGGCTGTCGGAGACGGTCGCGTAAACCGGTTTTGGGCCGACAGAGATAAGCACGAGTGCCCGTAAACAAAAGGCCAGAGCCGTAACGGCCCAGAAGGTTTTAGAAGATGACATACATACACGTTAGCTGTAGGTGTCTTTATAGGAAATATTCCTCGGCTTTCCAACTTGGCACGCGGCGCTTTGATAAGATTACTCGATCATGTGCGGGATCGCGGGAATTTGCGCTCTGAAGCAGAAGCCTATCTCAGACGGACAGATCGAGCGGATGGCCGCGGCGATCCGTCACCGCGGTCCCGATGAAGAAGGATTTTTCAAAACCGCGACCCTTCAAATGGCCATCGAGCGTCTGAAGGTCATTGACCTCGTGACGGGCGCCCAACCGATCTTTAATGAGGACCGCACGGTTTCGCTCGTCTTTAACGGCGAGATCTACAACTACAAAGAACTGCGGGCACAATTGGAAGCCAAAGGCCACACATTTTCCACCCATACCGATACCGAAACCATCGTCCATTTATACGAAGAGTACCGGGAGGACTGCGTCCATCATCTGAACGGGATGTTTGCTTTTGCCTTATGGGACACGAAGAAGGAGAAGCTGTTACTCGCTCGGGATCCGAGCGGTGTAAAACCCTTGTTTTATGGCGTCCACAAGGATCAGCTTTTTTTCGCGTCGGAAATGAAAGCCATGCTTGCGCTGCCCGATTTCCCCAGGAGAGTCCGTCCGGAAGCCCTCACCCATTACCTTTCCTATTATTACGTCACCACGCCGCTCACGATTTATCAGGACATCCAGCGGCTCCCCGCAGGATGCCGAATGATCTGCGCCAAAGGGCAAACGCGAGTCGAACGGTACTGGGATTTGCAATTTACACCGGACCGAAATGTTTCACTGGCGGAGTGGAAGGAACGATTCGTTCAGACGCTGGATCAATCCGTTCAAAGACACCTCCAAAGCGACGTTCCGCTGGGGGTGTTTCTTTCGGGAGGTCTCGATTCCACGAGCCTTGTCGCGTTCGCCAGCCGCCATCTCTCCTCGGTGAACACCTTCACAATCGGATACGCCGAGCGTTCCTACAGCGAATTGGAGGAGGCCCGCTCGGTGTCGCGACGCTACGGTACTCATCATGAAGAAATTGTTCTAACAGCCCAAGACTTCGCCCAAATTCTTCCGACCGTCATTTCCCAGCTGGATGAGCCGCAAGGCGATTGGTCCACAGTTCCGAACTATGTGTTGTCCAAAGCGGTGAAGAAGCATGCGACCGTCGTGCTTGCTGGCGCCGGGGGCGATGAACTCATGGGAGGCTACCCGACGCTTCTCGCCGCCAAAGCGGCACGGTGGTACCGGCGATTGCCGGGCTGGGTGAAGTCGAAGATCATCGCGCCCGCTGTTGAACGTATCCCGGTCAAAGGCGAGCGTATGTCGCTGCATTTTATGGCCCAATCATTCATGCGGGGGGCCGATGCTCCGGCGGAGCTCGCCCATCAGCGTTTTAAGGAAGTATTTTGCGGAGAGGAACGCCGCCAGCTTGTTGCCTCCGCGGACATGCGGGCTCAGCTGGAAGCCACCGATCCTTTCGATGCCTTCTCGCAATATGAATCCCACTATGCGGCCATGTCCCCCGAAGAGCGGCTGTTGTATCTTGATTTCAAAGTGTTTCTGGCCGACTGCAACCTCTCGGTCGTGGACATCACAACCTCCGCGCATGCGCTCGAATGCCGGGTTCCGTTTCTGGATGGCGCGATGCTCAAACTTGCGTCGCAAATACCAAGCTGCTATAAAGTAAGACGTTGGACGACCAAATATCTATTCCGGGAAGCGATGCGACCGTACCTACCGCCCGAGGTGGTGACGATGAAAAAGAAGGGCCTGTTAATTCCCGGAGCGCCCTGGCTGACCGGACCGCTCAAGCCGATGATTTTAGACGTCGTTTCCCAGGCCGAGACCCGGATGAAAGGACTTTTTGATTTTCAATACGTTCGCCAGATGATCCAGGACCATTTTGAACAAAAAGCCGATCATACCCGGCGCATTTCGTGTTTGATTTCACTGGCGATGTGGGATGCTGCGTTCAAGCCGACCTGGCCGGATTGGGGCGGCGCCAAGCCGTTTGAGGAAAATTGAGGTTCTATGTATCGAGATCGAAAAATCGCCCTGGTTGCTATCGCGCATAACGAAGAACGCCTGATCCTTCCGACCCTGGAAAAAGTTCCGGTGCTGGTGGACAGGATCTTCGTGGTAGATGATGCGTCTACGGATGCGACGCCGAAACTGGTCCGCGAGCGCGCGAAGGTCGACCCGCGCGTCGAGTTGGTGCAGCATACGACCAATCAGGGATGTGGCGCGGCCATCATCTCAGGATATCTTGCCGCGCGGAAAGGGAACTATGACGTGACCGTTGTGGTCGGCGGCGATGATCAAATGCCGATGGAACAAATGACACGTCTCTTGGATCCGATCATTGATGGCCGCGCCGATTACACTAAAGGCAACCGATTCCTCGAGGGAGAAGGGCCGTTTGAACTCATGCCGCGCGTCCGAGTCGTGGGAAACACCATCTTGTCGCTCTTAACCAAGATCGCCTCGGGGTATTACCACCTCTTTGACGTGGTCGATGGATATACCGCCATTTCTCTGAAGGCGCTCCAGCGTATCGATTGGTCCAAGGCGTGGCGCGGGTACGGTTACCCGATGGATTTTCTGGTGCGCCTGAATGCCTACGGGTTTCGCACCGAAGATATTCCCCGCCGCGCCATCTACCTACCGGGAGAAAGACAGTCCCAGATTAAAAGCCTGTCGTACGTGATCCGGGTATCGCCGATGCTTTTGCGGGACTTCTTGTGGCGCCTCAAGGTGCGGTATATCTTTCGCGACTTCCACCCGCTGGTGTTTCTCTATATGATCGGCACCGCGCTCTTTGCAGCGGGGATGGGAGTCGGTCTTTGGATCATCAGTTATAAATTGCATGGCTCCATCCCAAGTGCCGCCACCGCCATTATCTGCGCTCTTTTACTCTCCTTGGGCATACAGAGCATCTTTTTCGCGATGCTTTTTGAAATGCTCGAAAACCAGCGACGTTAATTATTTCGGAATTCTGAAGAAATCCCGGATATGGGTCGCCACAGACTTTACTTGTTCCGGGCTCAGTTCCGGATACAGAGGCAGGCTAAGAACCTGATCCTGGTATGCGGAGGCCGTAGGGTAATCGGAAGCCTTGCGCCCCAGGTAGCGGTAAGCTATCAAGTTTGGTAGGGCAATCGGGTAATGAATCCCTGTTTCAATTCCTCTGTCATGCAGATGTTTCTTCAATTCGTCCCGCCGCGCGGTGCGAACGACAAATAAATGATAGACATGGCTGTCATCGGACGGACAATCCGGAAGGATGAGACCGGAAATATTTTGCAGAAGTTCGGAATAGAGCCGCGCGTGCTGCCGGCGCGCCTGGTTCCACTCCGCCAGATGCGGGAGTTTCACGCTTAAAACGGCCGCCTGAAGCGTGTCCAGGCGGCTGTTCACGCCCTCAAATTTATGCTCGTACTTTTGGACCCGGCCGTGGTTGCGCCACATGCGGATCTTCTCGGCCAGCGCCGGGTTCGATGTGACCACCGCCCCCGCATCTCCGTAGGCGCCTAAGTTCTTGCCGGGATAAAAACTAAAACAGCCCGTCACCCCAAAGGTCCCGACATGCCGTCCCTTCCAGGCCGCCAAATGAGCTTGGGCGCAGTCTTCAATGACTTCTAGGTTAAACTGTTTGGCCAGTTCCATCGTGCGGGTCATGTCGAGAGCCCTGCCGTATAAATGGACGACGATGAGAGCACGGATGCGACCTGAATGAGGCGGAGGTGATTTTAAAACGCGTTCCAGATGATCAAAATTCAGTAAATAGGTGGATGGGTCACAATCAACAAAGATCGGACGGGCGCCGGCGAGGGTAATCGCTTCGGAGGTGGCGATAAAGGAATTGGCTACAGTGACCACGGCGTCGTCAGAGCCAATTCCCAGCGCTTTGAGAGAAATCGCCAAGGCGTCGGTTCCATTGCCGACGCCGATGCAATGAGGAACACCGAGCGCTTTCGCAAACTCATCCTCAAAGCGCTCGACGCGGCGTCCTCCGATAAAAACGCCTTCTTCCAGGACTTCTTTGAGCGTTTGTTCGATCTTTGAGCGAAGCGGGAGGTATTGCGCTTTTAGATCAATGAGCGGGATGGGCATGCCGTCAGCGCTGACCCAAGCGGCATTTTTCAGGGCGGAAACGGAGCGGTACTTCCCGGCCGGTTTCGATCGATTCATAAATAGCCATGATGAGTTCGAGACTTTTGCGACCTTCCAAGCCGTCCACCAGCGCAGATCGCTTCTCCGTGATGGATTCCACGACATTCTTCAAGTACGCCTGATGGCCGAACCCGTATACGTTGGGTGGATTCACGGAATACGTCTTGATCGTCTCGGCTTCTTCGCTTTCTTTTTGGCCGATAAATTTCCATGTTTTGAGCTCGTTGACGGCAAATCCGCCGATCACGACCGATCCTTTCTCGCCCAAAACCGATAGCGACCCTTCCAAATCCGTGGGGCGCGCGGCCGTGGTCGCTTCGATAACTCCGAGAGCGCCGCTGTGAAATTTCAAAACGACGACGGCTGTATCTTCCGTTTCAATATTAGCCAGCGCGTGCGCGCTTTTGGCGAATACGGTATCGACGGGTCCCAACATCCATTCCAACAGATCGATGTGGTGGCTGGCTTGGTTCGCCAACACCCCTCCATCGTAGGCCCAGGTTCCGCGCCAGGGGTCCGAATCGTAATACGCCTGCGTCCGACACCAACGTACGCGCACGGTACCCAAAATGAGCTTTCCAAATCGTCCGGCGTCCACAGATTCCTTCAGCTTTTGCACGGGTACGTTAAACCTGTTCTGCTTCACAACGAAGAGTCGAACCCCGTTGCGATCACAGGCCTGAATCATGGCGTCGGCGCCGTCCAAGGTCAAGGCCATGGGTTTTTCCACCACAAAATGCTTTTTGAGCGGAGCCAGTTGTATCACTTGTTCTGCATGGAGGCCGCTGGGTGTCAGGACGCAAATAACATCCACGGATTCCTTCTGCAGCATCTGGAGGCTGTCGTTATGGTAGGGGACCTTAAAACGGCGACCAAAGGCTTCCGCACGCTCCTTTTTGGTGTCGCATACCGCTGCCAGGCATGCGTTGGGAATATGGTTTTCGGCCAGGAGCGCCGCATGGCGCTCGGCGATGCGGCCGCATCCGATAAGCGCGAAATTAAGCATGCCGAAAGATCCTGGCCCGAGCCGCGCCCGCCACATCACACGAACCGTGTTCTACGAGCGCATACGAATGAGAAAAATGAACAAACGACATAGACCCACCCCTCTTAAAATCTTTTGGGATTATACATAGAGAGCAGCAAAAAACTTCTCTTTTGATCTCTGGGGCGCATCATAAAAAGTCGCTTTTCTTGACCCAATACAGCTGTAAAGTATCTCGCGGTTCTCGTTCAGTGTGATCTTCCCCATCTTCAAAGCGATAAAGGTCAATCTGTGAGGCGGGGATCTTCCAAACTGATACCGGAGTTTTCCGGAGAAGCTTCTGAAGAAAAATGCGCATGGGTGAATTCAAACTGAAACGGTTCCAAATGCTTTCTTTCCAGAAAAATGGGATCCGCTCCGGCGAACCGGCTTGTTGGATCAGTTCAAGCACGCGATGCTTGAAGTTTTCGAGCGTCATGGCTTGCATCGTATCAAAGGACATGCGGCGTCCGATGTAATATTGCCAGAGCAGCATGCCGGAGAGGTCCACGATCGGATCGCTGTACCCCATGTGTGACAAATACCGGGCCGCCTCTGGATAAGGACTTTTTAACATCGCATTCTGACGTATCGAATCATACGATGAGCAGGACACGATCAGCAGAAGCAAGCTGCGACCCATCCATGGCTTGTTTGGAAAAGACGTTTGCCATAGCTTCAAAACGATCGCCAGAACCAGGTACAATCCTGGCAAAATAAACATCGCCACACGAGAAACCACAACGCCTCGATTGAGCATCCAGAAAAGGAGGGTGACGCTGGCCGCCACGAGCACGACACGGCTTTTCAGCTCGAGAGAGCGGACACGGATCCAGGCCCACAATAAACTACCTAGCATAAACGCTGTTAGCAAACCGCCTTGGGTTCTGGCCATCCCTGCGAAAACGTGCATGTTCCGACGATACAACGCTATGTCCGAAAGATTGTCGGAAAGAGAATTGCAATGGACTTGGAACAAGAATTGCTCAAAATAAGTTCGGAAGTGCGTGTCGCGCCAGTAATCGGCCAATCCCCACTTCACAAGTACGTAAGCCACTTCGTAAAGGCAAGCCGGCAACAGAAAAAGGGCAATTATTTCAAAACATAAACGAGGTTTCCTTCGACCTGTTTCATGAAAGCATTCCAGGGTCAATGCCAGCATCAGTACGCCCACGGTGGGCAGGGTCCCGTAGTGCGTGGTTAGGGCTATTCCAGCAAAAAAAGCGGCGGTTCTCATGGAATGCTTGAGATAAGCGCCCAAAGAAACCATCAGAAACGCAAACGCCCAGCCATGCGCCAACGAAAGGACGCCGTAGTAATTAATGATAGGGGACACAAAAAGGACGGTGGCCAGCAGAAGGGATTCCAAAAAAGGAATTTTCAAAGCACGGGCGCTGAGGTAATAGATCCATGCCGCGAGCATAGTCGCGATCACCGATAGGACGTTCCCGACAGCGGCCAGATCACTCGAGAAGAGAGCGCCTAATGCCAACAAAGAGGCGTAGCTGGGTTTCGCAATTTCGGGCGGGAAGGTGGCGCCTTCTTGCCGCAGCTGGGTTTTGAGCTGACCAAGATTTATCTGGCCAGACATAATAGATCGCCGCTCCTCGAAGAGGCGTCGAAATGTCTTGGCCGCAATAAGATTGTGTGCTTCATCAAAATGATAAATTCCCCGGGTAAGGGCTGTTTGAACGCGCAACACCAACACGCCGAGGATAAGGACCCCGAGACTCAGCGTCGCCAAAAATGTCAACCGGTTGGACATGAGGCTATTCAGCGACGGGCGCTTTTTGAGAACGCCTCACGCGATTTTCTCCAGGCAGACGGTTTGGAATACAGGGAACAGGGTTTGAAAATGTTCCAGTCTTTGATCAAGCCAGCGGAAAAAGGGATACGAGGCGACGGGGGCTGACCAATCAGAACTTAACCCGCCGGACAGGAGATAACACATTACGGTGTGGGGTTTGACATCTTGGAGGCGCAAGAGCGGAAACTTCTCTTCGAATAATTGCCGATCGCGGTGGAAAATGATCCAAGCGAGCGCTTGATTGGACGTGGAGAGGCGGCCCATGTCCTGCTGTTGCCATTGCGTTGCTTTCTCATTAAAGGGTTCGTGATGAAGGAATTTGTAGAAAAATCGGCCCCATAATGAATTGAAGGGCTCAATCATGATCACCCGTCCTCCGGGCATTAAGACGCGTTCCGCTTCTTTAAGAAAAGCGGCCGGGTCAGCAAGATGATGGAGGACATTGAGTAGCAAGAGAGCCTTCACCTCTCCAGGGCTGAAGGGGAGGTGATCCGCGTAGACGATCCGGTCAATCCCCGGACCCAAATGGACATCGGTGGTGATGACTTCGGGAATGATCTCTTTTAGGAACCCGCCCCCCGAGCCCAGTTCGACACAAACTCCGGGCCTAAAGGAGATGGGTTTCAGGCGCGCCTGAAAGAGGGCATAGTAATCGGCGTATAATTTTCGGAGGAATGGCTTTTCCGAAATGAGTTTGGCGTGGAAAAGGATAGTTTCAGGATCATCCAGGGGTGTGGGCGATGTGATAAAGGGTACCAATCGGTTCACGCTTTGAGAGTTCCCCAGCTCTTCAAACACATTCGTAATAGTTCCCATCCGTTTCGAAAGCGACGAATATTGGTCTGGCCATAGATTCGTTGCTTATAGCGGACGGCGACATCGCTTATTTTGAGATTCAACAAACTTGCTCCAAAAAGGAGCTCGAAATCGCCGAACGGGTCTAGTTGCGCCAGACGAGTTAAGTGCTGACGGATCCGGCGATAATCCCGAGCATAAAGCACTTTTGTGCCGCAGAGCGTATCTTTGATGGACTGGCCGATCAGCCAGCTGACCAGAACCGCAAACACTTTATTGAAGAACAAGTTCAACACTTGCATCGCGTGCTGTTCCATCCGATAGATCAGCCGTGAGCCGTTCAAAAATTCCGCGCTGCCGCGCATCAGAGCGTGATAAAAATGCGGTAGATCCTCCGGTTGGACCGAAAGATCAGCGTCCACGATCATATAAATATCGCCTTTGGCTTTCGCAAACCCCAGGCGGACGGCGTCGGCTTTACCCACTCCGGTCTGCTGGAAGGCTTGCAGCGTAAATTCGTTGCGCCGCGGATGCGTCTGGATCTGTTTCTGGATGACTTCCCATGTGTTGTCCTTGGAATGCCCTTCTATAAAGAGGATCTCGGTACGGCTGCCCAACACAGGAAAGCGATCGAGGAGCGGCTGAATGTTCCCCGCCTCATTCCTTGCAGGAACCACGACAGACACGATCGGAGGAACCTCTTGGGGAGCGCGCTTCAGGGGACGCGCGATCACGAAGGTTTTCTGGCACGCCCATTGGAATAGGGGTAGCGGAGAAAGGTACCGATTGATGAGCGTCGTTAATATTGGAATGCCGATGGGCATCAGACACCGGTGCCCGGAAGTAACCGCCTGGAAATCCGTTAACAGAAGCAGGCTGCCGACGTCGGTCAAGTTCAACCAGTTCAGATTCGGCATCGGCGCTTTCAACCCAAGCCTCTGCGCCAGCCGGATCGCGGGCGCCCAGAAAAAGTTGTATTGGATCACAATGATCCGGGTTTGGGAATGTGCGTATCGGTGAAGCTCTTCGAGGAAGCCCTGAATATCGTTCACCAGCTGAAGCGTGTAGGGTAAAACGACATAATCGATGCGGCCGCCTTGGAATGCTTCCTCAAGCGACGAAACGCGATGAACGGAGCTTGGAGGCGAATCCGGTTCCACGTGAGGATCGAGTTCCAGCGCGTACATCTCCTGGCACCGAAGCGACTGCGCTCGGACCTTGGCGTCCAGGCCGATCCATAAAACACGGCTGTCCGATTGGATGATTTTGTTTAAAAAGGAAATAGTTTCTTGGTGGTAATACGCGTACCGGTGGAGGCGCTTGTGCCGCTTTTGGCGGGTCGTTTCGAGAACATCCAGATCTTCAGAGCTCAAGTAAGCCTTGGGCATAAGAAAACGTATCATACCGCTTTATTTTAAGTCGTCAAAATACCACGAATTGGGAAGTCTAAGATGTTACCGAGCAAATAGTCGTTGTGAAGCGAGAAATGTTACGCACACTCTTATGTCAGGAGGCGGGTTCTTTCATGTAGAGCAGCGGATTGAATATTCCTGATGACCCATTGCCGTCGAAATTTGCGGCAGAGCTCCGTCGTTGTTTTGGCAGGTCATTTCTTCATACAGGTGTAGATGACATCGTAATTCCAATGCCGTTGTATCCGAATCAATTTAAAGTGCTCGCTTAATATCTTGATCCAGTCTTTTGAACTCAGTGTGACAACATGGGCGTCATGCCACATATGCCCAACTGACTTCGTCCATGTGTCCCAAATCAAATCCCAGACCCGGCCGCAGTCCGGCGTGGAGATGACAATCATGCCGCCCGGTTTGGTGACCCGTTTGATCTCCGACAGGGCCTTTTGCCAGTTCGCCACATGCTCGATAACTTCCATCGCCGCGACATTATCAAACGTTGCATCCGGCAGAGGGATGGCTTCAATACTTCCCTGGATAAATCGATAGGGCCCCTCCACAGGTTTAATATCCATGCCGACCGAATCGGGCCGATTTAAATATCTTAAAAAAGCTTGATCCGGCATCGTTTCACACGGCCTGCCGCACCCTATGTCAAATACATTTCCATTTTTGAGTTGGCTAACGACCTTCTTATAGCGTCCCTCATGATGGGTTTTTCTGAGCCAGCGGATGAACGAAGCATCGGCGATCATGGCACGGACTTGCCTCCTAACGGATCGTGCGAGGATGCTATCATTTTTGTCAGCAAGGATTTTCCCGATGCTTTGTAAAAGAGGCGCACCTGCGACTGAGCCACTTTAATACCTCCATTGACGATCAGCCAGGACGTTAAAATCACCGGCAAGGATTTTGCTCGCCATTCTTCAAATAGAAACTTCAACCCATAGCCGGCCAAAAGCAGATAGGCCGGGCTCAGCGGTTGCCGAAATCTCGGCCCCGCCGATCCGTTGATCACGGTATAGATGATGACCGTGATGACAATATAGGTCAAGATCAATAAAGCGCGCCGATCGCGGGAGCGAATGGCGAGAAATCCCCCCAAGAGCCAGAAGGGAAGAAGAATGACAAAGGTCATGTCATAGCTGGGGAGAAAGGGATAGAAAAAAACAACAAAATTATGGAGATAGGCGCAAAGAATCGTATGCAAAGGCAGTTGATGATAGATCTGGCCGACAAGAACGCGATAGTGGTCATATATCGCCATTTCCGACATCCCCGTGGGTTGATATTGTAAGTATGGAAGGAATCCCAAATCGGACAGAGGCTGGTAAAGACCGACATAGGTGTTCTCGGTGGAATGTAAGGCGGTCGGCACAAATCGATGGAATATAAAATAGTTTCTGAGTATCCACGGTCCATACGTAAGCGCTCCCCCCAGGCCGTAGCACAGGACTCGAGAAAATGGCTTTCCCTCCGGACCGCTCATTAGAAAAAAACTGTAGACAAAACCAAATAAAAGGAACTCCGGACGAACCAGTCCGCACAGGCCTGCGAAAGCGCCGAGCATAAACACCTCTTTTAAGGATCGGCTCCGCGTGAGGACCAGATAGAAAAAAAGAACGATGGTAAAGGCATAGAGGACTTCACTTAAAAGCCGGGGAGTTCCCGCATACAAGTCGTAATAGAAGACGGCCATCCAAGCCGTAATCAAACTCCATTTTCGATCGGAAAGAAAAGCCAGCGCACAGTGAAAAAGGAGGACGCATGTCAGCGCTGAAACGAGACATTGAACCACTTGTACGGCAAAGACAGAATCGTGCGTCAGCGCACTGATGAGTCCATAAAAAAACGGATAGCCGGGCGTGCGCCAGGCGCGAAATCCGTTCGTCGCTACAAATATCCCCTTTCTAAAGAGGTTGAGCCCATATTCATGATACTCCGAGGCGTCGCCCAACAACTCCCCTAGTCCGCGGCTTGTTCGCAAGACAAAAAGCAGCCGGATCAGGAAAGCTCCAACAAAGAGAAAAACAGAATTCACCGGTGAATTCATACCATCTTGGGGTCCCCCCGTCAAATTTGATATATCATGGCATCCACTTTATGCTTTTTAACTCCTGGCAATTCCTCCTCCTCTATATGCCCATTATGCTCGGGATGAGCCTGCAGCTCCGAGGCCAGTGGCTGCTGCGCTGGATTGCGCTGGCGAGCTATGTGTTTTACGCGCTTTTTGGCGAAACGTGGTTCCTGATCCCGATGTTTGTGACGACGGTGCTCGATTTTTATCTGGCGCCGCTCATCGCCAGAGCCTCTTCACCGAGGCTCCGCCTAACGTTGTTGTGCATCTCCATCTGCGGAAACCTCGGGCTGTTGGTGTACTTCAAGTACAGCGCCTTGCTCTTACGGACGAGCCTGAAAATCTGGAGTTTCTTCGGCGGCCTGGGGCCTGTCCCTGCATGGATGTGGACGTACAGCGTTTTTTTGCCGCCGGGCATTTCCTTCTATACGTTCCAAACGCTCTCCTATGTCGTCGACGTTTATCGCGGCGAGGCCCCGCCGGAGCGCAACTTTGCCAAATTCGCTTCTTTTGTCTCTTTTTTTCCGCATCTCATCGCCGGGCCGTTGACACGGCACCATCAGCTGCTGCCGCCACTTGAGAAAATTTCGGAAAAGGGTGTGACGCCGCGTTGGTCGGAAGGCATTTTTCTTTTTTCCATCGGACTCATCAAAAAAGCGCTCATCGCCGACCGCATCGCGATCCTCATTGACCCGATGTTGGGTGCCACTTCGTTGTCTGCCTCCACGGCCTGGGGCTGCCTATTGGGGTATTCCCTCCAAATTTATTTCGATTTCAGCGGTTACTCGGATATGGCGATCGGCCTGGGTCGGCTCTTAAGTGTGGAGCTGCCGCAGAATTTCAACAGCCCTTATCAAGCGGTCAGTCCGCGCGATTTTTGGCGGCGTTGGCATATGACACTCAGCCAATGGCTCCGCGATTATCTCTATATCCCGTTGGGCGGCAGCCGGGCATCACAGGGGCGAGTGTTCGCGAGCCTCATGATTACGATGTTTCTCGGCGGCCTTTGGCATGGGGCGCAATGGACATTTGCTATTTGGGGGCTGTATCATGGAGCGCTATTGGTGATTTATCGCCTGCTCAAGGACTCCTGGGACCGCTGGGCCCTGTGGGCGCAGCGCGCGTTAACCTTCCTGCTAATTTCGATCGGCTGGATCTTCTTCCGTTCGGAGTCGTTTGCCCGCGCCGTGAGCTGGTGCCACGATTTGTTCGCGTTCGGATCCGCCCTGGGGGCTTGGACACTCGAGCAGAGGAAACTATGGATGTACATTGTGGGCGGGTTGATGGTGGTCAATGCCTTCCCCAATGCGAGCAGCTATAAGAAGTTTGATGTGCTGCCGGCGTTGTGGCAGGTAGGCCTCGGGACGCTGACGGTGGTTGCGATCTTGTTCATGAATTATTCGTCTAATTTTCTTTACTTCCAGTTTTGATGGCGTTATGAAACCTTTTCTGGTGACCGTTTTGGGTGGGCTTTTGTGTGCGGCCGCGCTGATCTATTGGACCGACCCTCCGGGGCGCTGGCATCGAATTCCTCCATTTCCAAGTCGCGAACTTCGTCCAGGGGTAGTCTGGGTCTTCACTTCGAGGTTCGACACCCGCATTCAGCGGCTTAACCAGATTCGCTGGATGCGACG
>JBGPLV010000016.1:0-14023 GCA_041486625.1 Elusimicrobiota bacterium | reverse complement strand
CGGATTCTCCTAGAAAGAGGACTCCGGCGGTCTTCAAGGCATAATTAAAAATCGGCAATACCTTTTTTTGCAAAACAGGGCCCAGGTAAATCAGCAGATTGCGGCAACTGATCAAATCCAATCGCGAGAAGGGAGGGTCTTTGGCCACATTCTGTTTCGTAAAAACGCACAGGTTTCGGATGGTCTTCGAGATCTGGAAACCGCCGGATACGGGAGTGAAGAACCGCCGCCGTCGACCCATGGAGACACGGCTTAAGGCCTGTGCGGAGTAAATTCCCGCTCGGGCTTTCTGGAGGGCCTTTTCGCTGATATCCGTCGCAAAGATCTGGATCGGGGTCAGAGCGCCCATATCCCCCAGAAATTCCAATAAGCTTATGGCAACGGAATAGGCCTCCTCGCCCGTTGAGCACCCCGGCACCCAGATGCGAATCGGGTCTCTGGCCCCCCTATGCTTCATCAGATGAGGGAATATTTTTGTCTTGAGGGTCTCAAAGGCCCTCGGATCGCGGAAAAAGCTCGTCACATGGATCAACAGCTCGTCGTAGAGGTCCCCCATTTCCGCGGGATTTTCCTTGAGGACCTTCACATACTCCTTCAGAGTGCGGGCCTTATGAACAGCCATGCGCCGCGTGATCCGCCGATGGAGCGTGGTCTGCTTGTAATGGGTAAAATCGACACCCCTCTCCCGCTGAAGAAGGGAATAGATCTTCGCCAGTTCATGTTCTTCTGTAGACAATAACTCCGCTTCGGGAGCGTGGCGGGGCCGAACGTCCGCCGAACCGTGCGCGATCCTTACAAGCTCTTTAGCGATCCGTTCCGGGGACAAAGTGAAATCCACAAGTCCTGTTGCCACGGCATGGTCGGGCATCACGTTGAACTTGGCCGATGCGGGATCCTGAGCAAAGGCGATCCCCCCCCTGGCCTTAATGGCTTTAAGCGCGTGACTGCCATCGGCGTCCGCCCCGGAAAGAATAACCGCGATCGCCCGAGGGCCCTTGTCCGCCGCCAGGGAGCGCAAGAAATAATCAATGGGCATAAAGGGACCGAGGACTTCTTTGCGCGAAAGAATAATAAAGACGCCGTTTCGAATGCTCATTTGCGCATTGGGGGGTATGACATAGACATGGTTAGGCTCTACGACCATCCTATTCTTGACCTCATGGACCGGCATTCGGGTCTCGCGGCCGAGAATCTCGGAGAGCATGCTTTTGTGCACAGGGTCCAGATGCTGAATCAGCACAAAAGCCATGCCCGTATCGATCGGAAGAGGTCGCAGAAGGTGGGTGAACGCCTCAAGACCTCCCGCCGAGGCGCCGATGCCTACAACGCGGAATAATTTATTTTGGAAGGATTTACGATGCGCGTGAGACTTCATGTTCCGCCCTGAGGGGTCGTCCTTAATCGATTGCAAATCCGCTTTATAAGATGGGCTGACTGTTACCATTTTAACATTTAAAATCTCTGTCGTATGGTATGAAAGTAAGGACTCGGGGGACTATCAGGGGGAAGCTATTTCTCGCATACGTCAAACCACTAGGGCGAGGTCGAAGATGTCCCCTGTTCGGAGAGGCTTGCGATGGAGGCCATTTCTCTTCGATCGTCCGCAATATTCTTCTCTTTTTTCTTGATGCTGCGATCGTCTTGAGCGCGGTATCGAGCATCTGAGGCCATATCCCGTTTTTGTACGCTTAGAACGGTCTTGTCATTGTGCACGCGCCGGCGCCCGTCGTGAATGTTCACTTTTAATGTTCGTCGGCTTTCAAGGAGCGGATCCATCGCCTGTTGGCTCTGCTTCCAACTCCCCTTTGCCGCCGCGCACCTTGGATCATCGGATCCGTATTTTTGCACCGCTTCTTTGTAGGACTGATGGTCGAGGGCCTTCTGATTCTTCCCGGCCGTGACCTGGCCTTCGACAGACGCCAGATGTTGGACGTCCCTTGTCAGTTGTTCGTCGTGACCCGACAATTCGGCCTTGCCTCTATTGAGTTCCTGTTGCGCCTGATGGGTATGCGAGGCATCAAGAATGCGATTGGATTGCATCTTCTCCAATTTTTTTTCATCTTTTTGCAGGTGCACTGACTGCTGGGCATAATCGTTCACAGCCGCTTCCCGCGGGTCCGCCCGAAGCGGTGGCACCATCACTATGTTCATCCCGATAAGTAAAATCCCAGATATTTTCATAAGGCGATTAGGAAACAATAGTAGAAAATAGACGTCGCCTTGCCTATCAGGGGGGCGTGCTATATTTGCCCTATGCCAAATGACTAGGGAACGGATACGTCAAACGCTGAGAGCCTGGCTGGTTAGGATTACTTTTGCTTTTTGGCGTAGTCGAGCATGCCCTGAAAGTCGACGATGACCGCGGGCTCGTTTCCCACCACCCACGCATCGTGACCTGTCGGCAGAAGCGACACATCGCCGGCGCGGCTGGTGAGCTTGGTGCCGTCATCCATCACGATTTCAATCGTTCCTGAAATCTGATACTGGAAATGCGGGGCCTCGCAGCTCTTCGTTTTGGCGAGCGGTTGGACCGAGGTCGACCATTTCCATCCGGGCTCGAAAATCGCCCGGCCGACGGTGGCGCCGCCGATCTTCAGGATCTCCACTTTTCCTTTGGGGAACGTCCGCACTTCATCCGGCTTACCGAAGTTCTTCAGTTCTGCTTTTTGCGTGGTGACGGGCATGGTAGTCTCCTTTTGTTAGTTTTGTTTGTCTGCAAACTTGTGCAGGAATTCTTTTTCGGTGAGGATTTTAACACCCAGCTTCTGCGCCTTGGTGTATTTAGACCCTGGCTCTTTCCCGATGACCACAAAATCCGTTTTGGCGGACACGCTTCCGGTGGCATTGCCGCCCAGCTCGCGCACTCGCCGTTCGGCTTCCGAACGCGAATACTTCTGGAGCTCTCCCGTGAAGACCACCGTTTTCCCCGCCAACAGCTGCGGTCCCTTGGTTTTAGCGACGTCTTCCTTCATCGTGAGTCCCGCGCGTTTGAGTTTTCGTAAAATCATCGGTGTGGTTTCCAGCTTAAAATAGGCCACAATCGACTGAGCCATGACCGGTCCCACCTCATGGATGGATTGGAGTTCTTCCTCAGCCGCCCGCGAGAGCGCGTCCATGGTTCCGAATTTCTCCGCCAGGACCAAAGCCGCTTTTTCCCCCACGTGGCGAATCCCGAGCCCGTGGAGAACGCGGGACAAGGGTCGCGTCTTACTTTTATCGATGGCCTTCAAAAGATTATCGGCCTTTTTCTCCGCGAAGAGCTCCAGCTTCAAGAGCTCGCGGCGTTCCAGGAAATAGATATCCGAGATATCGTTTACGAGCCTTATATCGATCAACTGTTCAACCGCGGATTCCCCTAGCCCCTCGATGTCCATCGCGTCCCGACTGGCGAAATGCACAAGCCCTCTGGCCAGCTGCGCCGGGCATCCGGAGTTCGTGCAGCGGTATGCCACGTCGATCTCTCTTTCCTTCGCGATGGGGCCGCCGCAGGCCGGGCATTCGGTGGGCATATGGAACACTTTCGTGCTCCGGGATCGTTTCTCCAGAACCACCTTCACGACTTGAGGAATGACGTCTCCGGCACGCTGGACGATCACGCGGTCGCCGATTTTGACGTCTAGGCGCTTGATCTCATCAAAATTGTGGAGTGTCGCGTTCGAAATCGTAACGCCCCCCACACTCACGGGTTTTAACTTGGCGACGGGGGTGATGGTCCCCAGGCGTCCGACCGAGGCGATGATATTGAGCACTTCGGTCTCCGCCTGCTGCGCCGCAAATTTATACGCAACCGCCCAGCGGGGAGATTTGTGCGTGGCTCCTGCTTTTTCCCGCAGCGCAAAAGAGTTCACCTTAATAACGGCGCCGTCGATGTCGAAGAGCAGACTGTCCCGCTCCCGCTCGAGCATCCGGCAGTGCCGCATGCTGTCCATGATGTTGTCGCACCTTTGAGCCGGCTGTGGCGACGGCAGTCCCATCGCCGCGCAGGCCTTTAAGAAATCGTAGTGCGTCGTCCACGTCAATCCCTCGGCCACCCCGAAGGAGTGGGCCATAAATCGAAGCGGGCGCGAAGCCGTCACGGCAGGGTCCTTCTGGCGGAGGGACCCCGCCGCCGCGTTGCGGGCATTGGCAAAGGTCTCAAAGCCGTGCTTTTGCAGCTCGGTATTGTGCCGGGCAAAATCTTTTTTATTCATGTACACCTCGCCGCGCACATCGAAGGACTTCGGATAGGGCGCGCGAAGCTTGAGCGGAATGGACCGCAGAGTGCGGACGTTGGCCGTAATGTCTTCGCCCATTTCCCCGTCGCCGCGGGTGACGCCGCGCACCAGTTTTCCGTTCTCATAGATCAAAGACAAGCTCACGCCGTCGATCTTGGGTTCGACGACAAAATTGTGTTCCATCACGCCGATGACTTTCTGAAGCCGGTCGTCCCATTCGAGGACCTCGTTCTCGTTAAAGGCGTTGTCGAGTGAGAGCATCGGCGCCAAATGTTTGGCCGTCTGGAAACCGCCCACCAATTCGTTGCCTACGCGCTGGGTGGGAGAATCGGGCGTGACCAAGTCGGGAAAGCGTTTTTCCATATCCACCAACTGGCGGTAGAGTCTGTCGTAGTCTGGGTCGGAGATTTCGGGCTGGGCTAAAACGTAGTAGAGATAGTCGTGCTGAAGGATTTTTTCGCGTAGTTCCTGGACAATTTTTTTGGCTTCGCTTCTTTCCATGATTAAGAGAACGTCATCCCCCGCGGTCACTGGCGGGGGATCTATCAACAACTATGATGGATCCCCGACTAAGGCGCTCGGGGATGACGGTAGTTATTTCCTTTCCAATTTAATCTTATCCAGAATCCCGTTCACAAATTTGCTTGATTCGCCGGTCGAGAATTTCTTCGCGATTTCGACGGCCTCGTTGATAATAACATTAATGGGAGTGTCGATCTCGTGCAGAAGCTCGTAGGCACCCAGGCGCAAAATGCTCCGGTCGATGGCCGCCATGCGGCTCATTTCCCAGTTCTCGGTGTACTTCTTGATCAAGACATCAATGGCCGATTCTCGGGACAAAACACCTTCCACCAGGCGCTTGGCAAATTCCCGCGTTTTGGGCGTGAGCGATTCTTCCGCCCACACGGCATCGGGAATGGACTCGAGCGCTTTCCGGCAGATGTCCTGGAGATAAAGAACTTGCAGGGCTGCTTCACGGCCCTGTCGTCTAGTGCTCACTAAAACCCAACACTTTTAGTTTGTTTTTTGGACCCTTGTTTGATGTCGTCGAGCAGATGAATCATCGCCACCGCGGCCTCGGCGGCTTCGGATCCTTTGTTCCCCTTGGACCCCCCCGCACGCGCTTTGGCCTGCTCGAGCGTGTCCGGCGTCAGGACGCCGAACGACGCCGGAATGCCGGTCGCCGCATGGATTTGTGCGATGCCGCGCGTAGCTTCGCGTGCGATGTGTTCGTTATGCGGGGTTTCCCCCTTTAAAATCACGCCGAGGCAAATGATGGCATCAACCGTGCGGTGCTGACTGACAGCTCTGGCCGCCGACGGAATCTCAAAAGCGCCCGGGACCCAGAACACCGAGACATCGTCCGTCTTGGCACCCAGGTTCTTCAGCGCGTCCTGTGCACCCGTTAACAGTTCTTGCGCGAGATCTTCGTGGTACCGCGAGACCACGATCGCAAAGCGTTTGCCCTCGGCGGCGTTTTTCGGCAGAGCTGATTTGGATTTGGATGCCACCATAACATTCCCTTCTTATCGGACGGTTATTTGTTCCAGCAAATGACCCAGCTTGTCTTTCTTTGTTCTTAAATAATTCTTGTTGGTTTTGTTCGCCGGAATTTCCAGCGGCACGCGGCGCGTGACCTTCAGGCCGTAGCCTTCAATGCCCACGATCTTGCGCGGATTGTTCGTCATCAGCCGGATGGTCGAAAGCCCGAGATCGACGAGGATCTGCGCCCCAATCCCATAATGGCGGAGGTCCGGCTTAAAACCGAGCGCTTCATTGGCTTCCACCGTATCCATGCCCCTGTCCTGAAGCGCGTAGGCTTTTAGTTTGTTCTCAAGCCCGATCCCGCGTCCTTCTTGATGCATATAGAGAACGACCCCGCGCCCCTCCTGGCTGACGCGTTCAAGCGCCTTGTGCAGCTGATCGCCGCAGTCACACCGTAGGGAACCCAGCGTATCGCCGGTAAAACAGGAGGAATGCACGCGCACCAAAACATCTTTCTTCCCGGCGATGTCGCCATGGACAATCGCCAGATGGTGTTCCTTGTTTAACGTGTCCTCATAGAGATGAAGCGTAAAGGGTCCGTAGCGGGTGGGGAGTTTGGCGGTGACGGAGCGGTGCACGAGGCGCTCGGTGCGACGGCGGTATTCGATGAGGCCGGCAATCGTGATCATCTTCAGATGATGCCGCCGGGCAAAGCGTTTGAGCTCGGGCATCCGCGCCATCGTGCCGTCTTCGTTCATGATCTCGCAGATGACGCCGGCGGGATAAAGCCCCGCCATCTTCGCCAAATCCACCGCCGCTTCGGTGTGCCCGGCGCGCACGAGAACCCCGCCCTCGCGATAGCGTAACGGGAAAATATGCCCGGGGCGCGAAAGGTCCTCTGGCTTGGTCTTGGGATCAATCAGCGCGCGGATCGTGCGCGCCCGGTCGGCCGCGGAGACTCCTGTGGTGACGTTGCGCTTGGCGTCGACCGACACCGTAAAAGCGGCGTCGCGCACTTCCTGATTGTTTTCCACCATCGGAGCGATGCGTAGCTTATCGAGCTGTTTTCCAACGATCGGCAGGCAAATGAGGCCGCGGCCGTACTTCGCCATGAAATTGATGAGCTCCGGCGTCGCTTTGGAAGCCGCGCAGATCAGGTCTCCCTCGTTTTCGCGGTCCGGATCATCGACCACAATCACAAGTTTCCCTTTTTTAACATCGCGAACGGCCTCTGGAATGCTAGCGAATGGCATATTTGGCTAAAAGATCCGGTTCCATGTTCACGCGATCGCCGACTTTTTTGTCGCGAAGCGCCGTGTGAGAAAGCGTATGCGGGATAATCATGATTTTAGCCTGATCGCTGCGAAAGGCGGCCACGGTAAGGCTGATTCCGTCGATCGCGAGGCTTCCTTTCGAGACCACATAGCGGCGAACCGGTTTCGGTACGCGAAAGACAAACTGCCAGCTATGTCGCGCTTTTTCAATCTTAAGAATACACCCTGTTTGTTCCACATGGCCGCTCACCCAGTGGCCGCCGAGCCGGTCTCCCACGCGAAGCGACCGCTCCAGATTCACTCGCGAGCCTACCCTTACATCTCCGAGCGTTGTGATTCTTCGGGTTTCTTTCCCGACATCAAAAGCAAGAGCGCGGCTTTGTTTAGCCGTGACGGTCAGACAGACGCCGTCGATAGAGATGCTTTCGCCGAGCGCTACCCTTTGAAAGGGCGTAGCCACCCAAAGCCGTCCGCCACACGGCTTGGCGGACGCCCGCCGGTTGTGTGGCGGGCGTTTCTCGTCGTATTTTACTACTTTGCCGATCGCCTGAATGATGCCGGTGAACATCAATCGCTCCCTGAGTGTCGCCTCACCCGGCCTTCGGCACCCTCTCCCTACGGGAGAGGGTTAGGGGTGAGGCAACACGCCCTTTGACACACAAATCGTCGCCAATCGTTCTGACCTGCACATCTGCCAGCCGCCTGGCGCTTTTGAGGCGCTTGGCGCTCCCGATCACGAGAGGCGCAATGAACCAAACCACTTCGTCGACCACGCCCGCTTCCCAAAAGGATTGCTGAAGCGTCTGGCCTCCTTCCACCAAAAGATGAGCGATCCCGCGTTGGGCTAAATCTTTCAAGGCGTTCCGGATATCTACTTTGCCGCGGGCATCCTTGAGCACCCAGGTCTGCGCTTTCGAATTAAAAATCCTTAAGTGTTTCGGCAACCGGCGTCGACCGGCAAAGACCACCCGTATGGGATTTCGTCCCAAGCCATGAGCCGACAAGGAAGGATTATCCTTTAGAACGGTACCGGCTCCCACCACAATCCCGTCCACCTCCGCGCGTAACCGATGTCCGGCTTGGCGGGCTTCCACCCCTGTGATCCATTTGGATTCGCCGGTGATCGTCGCCGTTCGCCCATCCAGAGAACTGGCAACTTTGAGCGTGACAAAGGGCCGTTTGTTCTTGGCCCATGTCACAAACACGCGGTTGAGATCACGTGCGTCTTTCTCGAGAATGCCCCGAGTGATCGACACCCGGCCACGTTTTAAGACTCGAAACCCTTTCCCCGCGACCACGGGATTGGGGTCCTGCATAGCGGCCACGACACGTCGAAGGCCGGCACGAACAATCGCCTCCGCACAAGGAGGCGTCTTACCCCAGTGAGCGCAGGGTTCGAGATTCACATAGAGTGTACTCCCACTCGCTCGCTCACCCGCTCTCCGGATTGCTTCAATCTCGGCATGCGCTTGGCCGAACTTCCGGTGATAGCCTTCTCCCACCACGCGGCCGGCGCGCACAAGAACGGCGCCGACCATAGGATTAGGATGGACCTTCCCCCGTCCTCGTTCGGCCAACGCGAGGGCCCGCCGCATCCATTTTTCGTCGAGAGTCATGAGCGGTATTATACGGCAACTAGACGGATTTCGCGAGGGAACTGCGGATGTCTTGGGAGCTTAAGCAACTCTCTTGGCTTTGCCACGCACCAAGTCGTATAAGAATTCAGGGGCGAAATCAGCGCCATTCGGCCATGTGAGGGTTGCCAAATCGGCATTCAGTTTAAACTGTTTAAAGTATTCGACTTTCCTTAGTGGTTTAAAGATTTCGCCGCCAAGTTCGGGGCTTAGGTCGACCTGCCCCTCAACTCCATCGCTAAAGCGAATCCATACCACAAAGTCCTTGACGTAGCGCGCTTCTGTTATAGGGGTCATTTCATCACTCCACAGGCATGTTTAATTATAGCGATTTCAGAACAAAATAATGACGGATTGCTGTAAAAACTCGCCTAGGGTTACATACCCGGGCGGTTGCTACCTCCTGCAGGAGCCATGATTATCAACGGTTTTCATAATCTACGGCGCCCCAGCGGGCGGATGGGGCGGCGTTTCAACGCATAGGTTTCATGCAGCGCGCGGGACAGGTCGTGGATAACGAAAAGGATGATGGCGGCCATGCAGAGAGCGTCAAACCCGGATGGCAATGAAAATGAAGTCCTGAAGAAACTTTGAATGTAGAGGACCATACGAGGCACCAGCCAAAGGTAGAGAAAAACACCCTGAAGGATCAGCCGGGTGATAAAAAAATCCTGGCGGAAAGGGATCGGCATGGCGCTTGACCAACGCACCACTTCGGCCAAAACGCTGAAAGCCATCATGGACCAGAAGCCGTACCTGAAGGAAACATCATCCGCACCGATGGTGGTCCATCCTAAAATCATCGCCCATACTTTCGCCTGAAGGAAGAGCGTGTAGGCGATGTAGAGCGCTTCCAAAAACTGGATGTCCCCGTCATTGTTGCGAGCGGTCATAGGTTACCCAGGAGGTTACCCATTACTTGCTTATGATTTTTTAACTTACCCATACTTTGGGTAACCTCCATAAATCTTAAAAACATCGACGACATTGCCATCCGATGAGGTTACCCAGAGCTTACCCATACTTACCCAGAGGTTACCCATCCTTGGGCAAGTTCGGGCCCGTGCGGTGAATGATGAAGCCGCCGTTGGGGTCATTTCGACTGGCGCCTACCCATTCCACGAGTCCCTTTCCCTGGAGGCTATCCATCAGGCGTTGAATGCTGGAACGAGACATGTCAAATTCCTCTTCCAGGTCACGACGCTTGACCGGTCCCGGGGTGTTTTTAAGGTAGGCCAGCACCCGGTCTTCCAGGCGCCGTGCCGGCTCGGCAGGCAGGGCCTGAACTTTGACGCCTTGATTCTGCACCTTTCCTTTAAAGAGATGCTGGCTGGCCAGCGTGCCGAAGAAGATGCCGAGGATCTGGAGGCAGAGGCTCAGGAGACCGTCGGGCACACGATAGCGGAGGGTGTGATCGGCGATGAGTACCGCGATGAAATAAGCCGTCCACCAGCCGACCACGAAATACTCCCCGCGCCGCGCGGTCTGGGTGATGACCTGCGGATCATTGGACCAGCGGCGCAGCTCACGGTGGCCGGAATAGGCCAGAAGCAGCGCGACGTAGGCTTCGTCCGGGTTGTAGCGCAAGACAAAGTCCGGGAAGAAAAACTGGCGGGCATGCAGGTAGGCGGACACGGCGGTGGCCAGCATCACCAGCGGGCGAAGGACCCGGCCCATGTTGAGCTGGGCGATGCCGGCGAGCGCGCCCGCCGGTTTAAGCGGCGCGGGCGGCGAATTTCCGTCGGAACGATCAGCAGCCATAGGGGTCATTATACGTTAGCGCGACCGGCCGGCACCGACGGAGATGTCGCCCAGATAGTTTTCAGGTTTGTCTTCTTGCTCACGGATGGCGGTCTGGGACATGTCGGCGGTGATACTATTGAGCGAAGCGACGGTCTCGGTATGACGAAGCTGCCGCATTCCTGAGAGTCCGGCGAAAGCGCCGGCATGTGCGGGGTTCGATTGGAGCGTGATGGTTTGAAGAAGGTAATCTTCAGACGATTTTTTTGTCGCAACATCCAAGGGGGCGACAGCGGAGGGAGGTGAAGAAGAAGCGCTCCTTCTCCCTTCAAGGGAAACCATCGGTCCGATGCGTCTCTGGACCGATGGCCCAGCCTCGAGCGAGAGCAAAGGTTGCTGGGAGGTTGGGATGAGGGATGGTCTGGCTCTACCGATGGCAACACCATCCCTCACCTCCGTCCTCTCCCTTTCCGCCACTAGGTCCTGGCGGACCCGCCGAAGCCTCAGTGGCGGGGAAGGGAGAGGAAGCGAAAGCGGGGCAGGAGAAGAAGGTTTACGCGCATCGATGAATGCCGGTCTGTCCGGTAATGAGACCAATTGCTCTTCTTTAGATGAAGGCCGAACCGGTGTCAACACTAAGGGCTTATGGATTCCCGCCTGCGCGGGAATGACATGGCTGGTTGAAATCGCCACGGGAGCACCGAGGATTTGATGATCTGTTTTCACGGTGTCACGCAGCTGGGCGTGCTCCAGACCCGCCATGGAATCCCAGGGACTGGGCGTGCCGAGGCGCTTGAGTTGGGCCATCGTCGCCTCAGGCAGCGGAACCCCGTTAAGAACGATTGTCTTCAGTTGCTTGAGTTTCGCCATCCCTTGAAGATCCTCACGGGATAGTGTCTGCCAGGAGAGCGAAATCACCTCTAGTTTCTTCAGGCGGGCCAAAGGAGAAAGGCCGGCGCTCGTGACGCGGGTGTCGCTGAGCTCGAGCATCCGAAGCTCCGGCAGCTCTGCCAAAGAAGACAGACACGCGTTGCCGACGGAGGTCTGGCTGAGCGATATTTCTTCGAGCGTCTTCACGTTGGCTAAGTACTTCACTCCTTTATCCGTGATCGCGGTCCGCGTCAAGTCGAGTGTCCGCAACGACCGGCTTGGCGACAACGCCTTTAATCCGGCGTCCGTTACCTGCCTTCCGACGTAAAGGGTCTCGAGCTTCGAAAGAGACGCCAAAGTCGCCAAGCCCTGCGCACCGATCGGCGTCTGGCTGATGTCGATTTCTCGCAGGTCTTTGAGCTCCGCGAGATGCGGCGCACAGGAGTCGGTCACCGCGGCGCCCAGCACGAGCCTCCTCAAGCGGGGCAGTTTCTTGAGGTAGGCCACGCCGGCGTCCGTCGTGCGCGTGCTGCTGAGATCAAGATTCTCAAGATTGGGGAGTTGCGTGAGGGCGTTCAGTCCCTGATCGGTGACGCGGGTCTGGTCCAGGTTCAACTCTCGTAGTTTTTGCAGCTTTTTCAACCTCACGAGCCCCTCATCCGTCACCTTGTCCGGGAGCATGAGGACGGCCAACGACCGGCATGATTTCAGAGAGGCCAGACCGGCGTCCGACATTTTCGTCCGCGATATGTCCAGCATGACCAGATGCGCGAGCGACCGCAGGTGTGACAGACTTTCATTGGTCAATTCCCAATGATCCGAGAGATCCAGGCCAGGAATTCGTTCGATCGTTATTAAGTGGACGAGCCTCTCAAGCTTGATGGCGCTGAGCGGCCCGATCGGGCGCACGTACCATAACTGATGCGGAGGGATGCGGACCGAATGTCCCCTGCGGGATGGGGTAAAGCCGAGCACCCGGTCTGGGACCTCGCCCGAACCCCGCGCGTAGACTTTGAGCTTGAGCGTACTGTTGAACACGCGCCCCCAAGCCGGACTGCAGAGGAGAGCTCCGCTCAAGGCGGAGACGAGAAGCTTCCTATTCAAGAGGAGTCGGAATGGGCGTTGCGGTGCGGCCTTTCATCAACAGGTAAAAGGCCCAGGCAAAAATAAAAAGAAAGACAATGCCGACAATGATTCCCATGATGGCCTTGGTCGATTCGCCGGGGGTCTCTGTGGCGAGTTCCGTGAAATCACGTGAGGGTCGAACACTTTTCTGTGACACGCCTTCAGGACCCTGAAGCTCCGGCAGGAAGACTCGAAGGGCCTGATAGGCCTCTTCAATTTCCTTACGCTTTTTGTCGGCCTGAAAGCGGAGCATGGGATTGTCGACATAGCGATCGGGGTCCCACACGCGGGTGAGCTCGATGTAGGAATGCCGGATACGTTCGGCAGGGGCTCCCGGCTCGACTTCCAGAATCTTATAACACTTGAGCGTATCGTCCATCAGATGGGTCAGAACTTGACTTGAGGGGCCGAGTGGGCGGCTTGCTCCGCCTTGAAGTAGGTCTCCGAAGGAGTAAAGCCGCCGAGGCGCGCCACGATGTTCGTGGGGAACGTTTTGACCAGGCTGTTGTAAGCCTGCACGGTTTCATTAAAGCGCATGCGCTCGACGGCGATGCGGTTCTCGGTGCCGGCCAGCTCATCCTGGAGCCGGTTAAAGTTTTCGTTGGCCTTGAGATTGGGATACTGAATTGAGACCGCCAGAATTCGCGACAGGAGCCCCGCGATGCTGTCATTGGCGGCAATCTTATCCTGGATCGTGGTCGCCCGGTTGAAAGACTTAAGCGCTTCCGCGATATCGCCGAAAACTTTTTGCTCGTGCTTGGCGTACCCCTTCACCGTTTCGACGAGGTTGGGGATCAAATCATTCCGTCTCTGCAGGACGTTCTCCACCTGCGACCAGGCCGCAGGGACCTGCTCGTGCAAGCGGACGATCCTATTATAAGTCGCCATCCCGTAGCCGACGATGCCGACAACCAACCCCAAAAGAACCACTAAGATGAGCTTCGCTTGCCCTTTCATATGTCCTCCTTTGCGGACCTATTGTATTTTTTATTTCCGGCTTAGATAAGTCAGGACGTGTCCGATGCCGTCCAGGTATTGCCGCGCCAGATCTTGCACGTTGTCCGTTTCGCGGCGCATATGGTTGTTCCACAGGCGTTCCAGGCAATCGCCGTCAAAACCTGCGCGCAGGGACAGCTCTTTGGCCGCCATGATTTTATTTCCTTTCGGAACTTCCTCTTCAAGCCGCAAGACCGCCCGGTAGAGCGTCAAGATGCTGGGCAGCGATCCCACAAGGATTTCTCTTAATTTCTTGGGGCTGGCGCCGGCCAGAAGAACAGCCTGTCGGAGTTTGAGCTGTTTCACGGAAAGCTCCTGGGCGACTTGCGCGCGAAGGTTTGAGCGGTCGATTTTCAAGTCCTGCAGAGGGTTCGACCCGAAAATAACCTTGTGATGGTCCTGCATGTCCAGAAACTCGACCGGCAGACTCTCCGCGTAGATCCGTAGTTCATCTTTCTGAACGAAGACGGGCACGGGATGGCCTGATTTGAGCCATGCTCGCACGGGCCCGGACATGAGATCGAGCGTTTCCGCCGAAACGTCTTCGAGCACGATGAAGACGTTCACGTCGGAGCTCCCCTCACGGTATTCCCCGCTCGCTTTGGACCCGTACAGGACGACGCTGCTCAGTTTGGAACCCAGCGCTTGTGAAAGGCCTTCGACCAGCTCGCCCAGCGCATGTTCG
>JBGPLV010000015.1:0-15253 GCA_041486625.1 Elusimicrobiota bacterium | reverse complement strand
TATAACGAGACTGGAAAAGGCGTCTATGATCGCAATCGCCGGACCGTGCGTGAAGGCGCCTTGTGGATCGACTTGATTGTCTTCTCCGGCTTTTTCCAGTTCTTCCCGATATCTTATTTCACCAGTCTCACCTTTATTTTGGCGGTCGTAGCCATGGTAATGGCAGCGCACGTCTTCAATCCTCACAAGGATAACCGGTTCTTCGGCCTCTTTGGGGCAGTTGCCCTGCGCGACACGGGCCGCTCTTTTGCTCTCTCCGGCTTCGAGCGGGTGCGGGACGCCTGGCGATGGTTCCGCAAGGTTTCTCCGCGGGTTCCCGGCAAGTATGCGCATTCTTTCTTCCATCTTCCTGATGCCTTGAGGCAAGGGTGGTACCGCTGGGAACGCAGAGATCAGCCAAGGCTTTTTGCGGGACGGGGCTTGGCCGCAGGGGCGCAAGCAGGATCTGCAATGTTCTCTCTAATATTGGTGATAGCAGGTGTTTCCGTGGCCGTTTGGTTCGTACTTCTGCACCCTTCCAGTGCCCAGATTTTTTGGGGAGGTTCTATTGTTGCCATCGGGGCCGGTCTTTGGGCGCGGTTCGTAGGGCTACCCGGAATTGGAGGCTGGTACAAGTTGCGTTTAGGCAGGGAACCCAATGAGACCCACATAAAATATTTCATCGGGATGTTTAGGCGGCTGGCGGTGCTTGGGGTCGGATGGTTCCTAATCACACATGCGGGTATTCCGTTACTCCAGCAGGCTCCTGCGCACATGGCTCCAGCTCTCGTCAAAGCGCTGGCTCTTCGGTTCGATTGGATTTCGGGAGTCACCGCGTGGGACGTCATTGGTGTGAGCCTCCTCGGGATTGCCATCACCAATTTGGTCCTTACCCTCGGCCTATTGTTGGTCGGGCTGCTTTTCGCTTTCATCGGAGGGTTGCGAGATCTGAGCCGCGCCGGAGGCGCCTCGGGCGGTGTTTGGCGCACGCGCTTCGGGCCGGTGACTTTTGTGATCATCGGTCTCATGTTCTTGGTGCGCTGGTTCATGGTCGATTCTTCTGATGCGTGGTGGTACTTAGGAGGCAGCGCATTGCTGGTGACTTTGAGGCTGATTTGGGGTAGGAATCCATTATTTGCTCGATCCATGATCACGTTGTTTACTCCAATCCGCGAATATTTGGATTGGCGCGATGATTCTGAAAAAGAACAACGTACCAAACGGGAGCCGCTGTTGCGATTCTATGAGTGGATTGCACGAGGCGTTAGCCGCCTGAGAACGAGTCGGGTCGGTAGATTGCTCCGAATGCGCGATCTTGCTCCGGCGCCCGGCCCTGTTCCGGTGATCGCTCCGGCGGATCCGGCGATGCGCACCCTTCGTCAGGATGAGCAGTTGGATGCTGAACTCTTCCAGCGCGCTCAGATTCGAGAAGCCCGCACGCGGGCGGCGTTGGATGACGTGCAGGCGCTGCAGGGGCCGCAACCTCTTTTGGTGACGCCAACCACTCACCCTCGATTGCGCGCCGGTGCTCCCTCCTCCTGGAGACCCAGTGCGCCCAACCGCTGGCTGCCGCGCTGGCTCTTGATGATTCTGGTTCCTTTGCCCGCGGTGCTCTTGGCGCGCGCGGTGCTCTTGCCTACAATCGGTCTTTTGCCGGCCGTGGGAATTTGGCTGGCGTTGGTAAATGCGGGGCTGTTGTTGTGGATCCTTTTGAGTTCTTGGCGCGCAACCCTAAGCCAATCCGCTGGTTGGGGGAGGGTGACGTTCCACCTTGGGCATTTCTTGCGCTTGTCGGCTCCGTTGGTTGTCGTTTGGTTGAGTCGCCCTCTTCTTCTGGCGATGATTTCTCCACAGGCGACCGCCATCGTATCGTCCCTGTTAACTTATCTTCTCGTCGCGGCCGGCGCCTACTTTGTTTTTGGACTGATCCGCTTTGTCCTCTGGTTGAGGCGCATCAGCCCCAAAGTTTCTGCCTCTTCTGATGGACTACAGCAGGTATCGCCTATTTGGCCCTCAGCGGATTCACACACGCCGCGCAAGGGGACGACTTCCGCCGCCGAGCTCCGCCTGCGCGAATACTTAACGCGAAATCGCCTGGCGGATGACCAAACCGAACTCGCAGCAGCTCAGCATGCCGCCACCGTCGCGGGTGCCTATTTTCATAGAGCCGTGGTACGTTTGCCTGGGGCTGCATATGGGCCACGGGCTACTCCTCCAGCTAAACACCGTTTGCGCGCGATATTTAAACGCGTAGGGACTACGCTACTCGTAGTAATTCTGTCTTTCTTAATGCAGGTGCGTGAGCGTACGCCTCTATTCCCAGACGAGGAGCTGCTGCCTACACCCATCACCCGTGTTCAAGCCGCTCGCGGAGTCCAGAGTGATCCAAACCCGGTGCAAGCCTATCGACTCAAGCAGGAACAGGATGCGGACGGGAATAATGTCATGCAGTGGTACATGGAAGATGCTTCAGGCGAATACAAATTGGAACGCCGTTACGGCACCACTTTCTCACCCACGAACCCTTCCACCCCCGGCCCGGACTCCGGGAAAACGCCGGAGGAGTATGCGCAAGAGCAACGGCTTGACCATTTAATGGCACGGATGCTTACCCAGGATGATTTGACCACCCTGGGCTTTACAGGCCCCGATTGGGACAACGAGGGACAAGGTCATGCACTTCATTATCGGATGCGCCACGACAGCGTCTACACGATGGATCAAGTCCCCTACGACGACACGACTCCACTAGGGATTGACCAGATTAATAACTTTAAGAAAATGGCGCGCTACGCCGCCGAGAAGGATGGTCTGGGGTTGATTCTGGTTGTCCATGTTAACCCCAAGGATGTGGAAGGCATGCCGGAGACGGCACGCACGGCGTTTTTGCGGGCGCGAATGGACAAATTAGTGGCGCTCTACGGCGATGAATCCTTTGTCATGGGGTTCCAACTTTTCAAGAAGGGGACGAGTGCGCCGGGCGTGCGAGGTTATCCGAAGGGGGTCTTCTACGACATGGCTAATACGCTGGCGCGCGAGTTGGCAGCAGCGATGGAAGTAAAAGGCGTGGAGCGTCCCATCGGAATCGGTTTGGATGCGACGGTCCTTGCGGATGAAGACGACAAACGCGCCTTCGCTCAACGGGTTTCTCCGGCCACCTCGCTCGTGTTCATTGATGCGACGGATGAGCGGACCTTGGGAAATGCGCTTGAGCGACTCAAGGAAATCAATCAAATGCGGCAAAATGACCTCAGGCCCCCGCGGCCTCCAATGCGTGCCGTGGTTACGATTGGGATGCGCGGCGCGGAACTCGACGGCATTCCACCCGGCACCGGTCCGAACCAGCGCACCACAATTAGACGGCAGCATTTTGAGAGCATGATCCGGGTTGCGCTGCAATATCGAGGCCTGGTCGCGACCATTCTCAAAGATGCCGAGATTGACGAAGAGTGGAGAACATTGGAAGGGGATGGTGAAAATCATCGGGGCTTGGATGGGGACAATCGCTTAAATGAGCAGTTGGGGAATACACAAACCACGATGCCTTTGCCGGCGCCCTTGGCGCAAGCCGCTCCGGAGCGTCATCCCTCACCCTTCGAAAATGTTGATGTCGCAAATGGGTGGCTCTCGGCTTACCGCGATGCTTTCTCCGGCGTGATGAACCGAGGTGGGCGCGGGCTCTTGCGCAAAGCCGGCAAGGCATTCATCTGGACGGCTAGTGTGGGCACGGCATTAGGGGCCGTCGGCGGCGTGCCCGGCGATCCCCAGATGGTCGTGCATTTAGTCGAGACCGTGCTGTGGCTCTTTGGAGTGGTGATCGCGGTCGCGGCTGGTGGGGTTTTGGTCGGCGAGGGAATCGCCTGGGCTTGGCGATCCCGCGGCAGGATCGCGCGCATCGGCGTCGCGCGGCAGTGGCGGAAATACGTCGTCGGGCCTTTTGAGAAATTGTCGGACGGCACGTTCGTTTTCCCGAGACGCGGCGCGCGTTTCCGGATGGCCGATTCCTCGATTCTTCAAGCTTCCGAAAGCGTGGCTCAAGGCCTCTATGGCGAGCTCGAGGCCGCTTTGGGTCCGTGGGAAGGATACCGCGCCTTCACAAGGCTTTTGGGACGGCTTGCGCTCCCAGTCAGTCACCCGGGGAAAGCAACGCCAAGGCGAAATAAGCCGGAGACCGACGGCGTTTTGTCTTTAGCAGTCAAGGGTGAGCCTTCCGTGAATGACGTGTATTGCCTCAACCCAGCCGCTCTGGAAAGCCTTCGCTTGCGTGTGGCCTCTTGGCGGCATCTAAGACCCGGAACGGTAAGCGTCGAGGATATGATTAACGACATTGGTCCCCGTGATTTTTACCTACTCAAGACTCAATGGGAAGCCGCCGAGGCTCCCACGCGCACTCTCGCATTGGCACGCCAAGAGGTTGAACAGGCCGAAAGACAGGTTGCCCAGATCCCGGAGGCCAATCAAGGAGTAATGGCAGAAGTCCTGCAGTCCCTGCGCCAGGCGTTCGACACAACGCAGAGCCAAGGCGAAGCTGTGATAACGGCCCAAGAAGCTCTCGCCCAGGCACAGGCGCTTCCCGATACAGATCGTCGAGCCAAGCAAAGGGCAGTCTCCGAAGCCAAGAAAAACGTGGCCAGGGCTCAAAAGGCCTTTGCCCTGCGCCGAAAAATCTTGGCGCGGGCTCTTAGAAAATCTGAGATTGTGCGAAGAAGAATTGCCATGGAGAATATGGCGAGTCGCATGGAGGTTTATTGGGCGCAGCGCAAGGTCGCAAACTTGCAGCAGGGCGAACGAGAAAGAGAACAACGAGCCGGAGCCGTTGATGGGCTGATGGCGCGTGGTGTGGGTCTCATGCAGGAGGCGCGCGATCCGGAACGCGTCCTAGTAGAAGAAGTCATAGATATGGAGGCGCGTACGACTACCCTTCGCGCAGAAGCGATCAACCGGCGACGGTACCTCCGAAACCTCGCCGAATATGCCCGAGGTTTACTGCTGCGCATTCGCGGTTCCGGTGTTGAAGCCATGCAGGCTGCCATTCTGGATGAAATTGATCTTATCCGTGAGCGCCAAAGGCAGCTGGATCTTGAAAGGAATCAGCTTGAAATGGCTTACGAGAAGGCCCGTTTTGAGATGAGTCGGTGGGATTCGGCCGCTGAGCAAGCCCTGAAGCATTGGCGCAATACAGGGACGGAACAGGCGGAAATGGACTATCGTGTTCTAGAAGAGCGTCAGACGGAAAGCGAACTAGCCATGCTTCATGCCGAGGAAACCATGAAAACCGCCGAAAGCAAAATAGCGCCCGAACGCACCCACCTTGAGCGAGAACTTCAGACGGCTCAAGAGAAATATGACAAAGTCGTTCAACAGCGGAGTGCAGACCTTTCGGAGTGGCAGGATGTTTTGCGAAATGTCCGTGAGCTGCGAGCGGAGTTGGCGGAAGCCAATAGGCCACTGGTTCAAGCCGAATGGCGGTTGAAACAACTGGAGGCCGAAGATGCCGGTAAGATTTTGCGAGACGAAATCGACGAAGGAGGCAAGGCGCTCGTTCGACTCAGGGTGGAACGCGCCAATGCCGCTGACCACCTGGAGGCGGTGCGAGCGCCTCTTCCAGAGCTGCAGAAGCGACGAGAGGATCTCATCCATGAACGAAGCCTTCAAGTTCTGGCTTTGGATGCAGAGATCCAAAGGTTGGAGATCGAAATCACCTGGCTCCGTGAACGGCGGAAACGGTATGACCTTGCGGTTAGAGAAGCCGATGCCGCGGCCGCTCGCTTGTTCGAGCAAGCCGTCGCTGCTTCCGAAGATGGCCTACAAGATCTTCGCCGAGCGGTTTTGGCGCGATATCGCGACCGCCCCGATCTGTTGATTACGGCTTTTAGGACTGAGCTAGATCTTCGGTCGTTGGCCGCGCACCCGGCCTATGGATGGACGTCTGCGACGCTGGAAGCCAACGTGCGTCACGCGTATCAGCGAATTTTGGATGATGAAAACTTTCTAACCGGATCAGCCACCCATATCGAAGATAAGAAGTCCGGCCGGATTGGCCAAGTCGATGAAGGCGTGACGCGGGATCCTGTGCTGATGAAAAGAACGCGAGAAGCAGCTTGATGAACCGGATCCTCAACCGCATCGTAATTCTACTCTTGCTTCCCTCCATGATCGTGGATCCCGCCTTCGCTAAAGCTACGGTGGACAAGCCCGCCGTCGCTCAAGCGACAAGGGACATGGGACAAGCGACCAGCGCGACGCTTTCGTCGCGTGCCTCGAGTCGCGCGTCGGTCTTTGAAGAGCAGGCTCTCTCGCTCACGGGACTTTCCGGTCTTTTAAGAGGGATCATAAAACCCCGCGAAGGATTTACGCGGCTGCAAGAACTCGGCTATTTCTATCGACAAGGTCGAGAAATCCAAGTTCAAGATTCTTCTGAGGTGTCCGGAACAAGCGGTGTGGCCGGTGCACTTAAGATAGGGACGGAGCCGGACTCCTCTGGCTGGCGAGAGCGTATTGAGCAGGCGGTTAGGCCGATCGCGAATGAGTACAACAGAACCGAATGGGCACGCCGCAAAGCGCTTACCGGTCTGCCGACTCCCGATGAGCTGTATGAAGATCAGATCGAACCCGAGCTTGTGCGACGATACACTACTTATCTGGACGGACAGGTCCCAGCCAATTTGCCGGCGGCCGTACTGCACATCTCCGGTGACGGAGGAAGCGGCAAAAGCAGCATCGCCCCGGTCTATGTGCAGCGGGCTAATCAAGCCTTGCGGAGGTTGGCGGCGAGAATGGGATATCCAGTCAAGAGTCCCGTGGTATTAGATCTTTATGACGATTACTTGGTTCCAAGGGATCAGCGAGATATGGATCCTCGGACTGGAGAACCAAGCGTAAATCCACTGAAGAAGTTTGCGCACACTCGCTATGTGAGAAACCGGCGGGCCGCAGAGCGCGGAGAAGATTTTTTCCATTTGATCTGTGGGGGAAGCGGGAAACGACTCGAGATTCGCTACAACCGCGCGGGCCACGTCGAAATCATAGGAGGTGGTGAGCGCGTGATCGTCCCCCCCCTGCCCACGCTTCCGAAATCGGAAGAAACACGATTAATAATGGAAGTGGACTCTATTCCGGTAACCATGTGGCTGCATGAAGAACCTGCCACCTATACGGAGCAAGGGATGGTTCAACGCACAGTTTCGAATGCGATATCCGAACTTGTCCTAACGATCCGCGACACTGATCACATTGTGACGGTTTCGTGGGAAGGGGGGACCACCGACGCTGAAGCGAACCTTCAGGTGAAAGTGGGTGGGCATGAGGTCGTGACCTTGAAGCCGGGTCAGAGCATGCGGGCGCTTAACCATATCGCTCCTGCGGGAAAGGTATTAGTTTTTGAAGGCCTCTTGACGCTCGCCGATGAAGCGGGAATGCCCGCGCAGGACCTTGATCCAACGCGCGATTTAACAGTCTGGTTCGACGCGGATTTTGAGGCCCGAAGGATACGGATGGCCCCGCGGGCCCCTCTTCGCGGACTATCCGAATGGGATTTTATGAATCGACGCGAGTTTTTAAGGCTAAACGAGGAACTTCCATACGTGGAACCAACCCGGAAACGGGCCCGATGGGTCGCGAACACATTGAATCTAGCGGAAGCCATTTACGTGCTGTATCGCCAGGGCGCACTTCACGATCCTTCACCTCAAATCAATAAAGTCTTTGAGGAGCTTGGGATAAACCTCGAGGATATCGTGGCCGCACTCCGAGGATATTATGTGAGCGCTATCAAAGAACGTCTGAGTTTGCGAAAACTTAACGAGGACCTCGGCGGGACCGCGTTCATCGTCTTCTTTGATGACGGTGGCTTAGTCATCAAGGCTCCTCACCCGAGTTTTCAGGTCGAGTTTGAAGATAAATTTATCAACTTCTATAACAAAGTCCTGAAAAAGCGGCTCGGGGGTCTCATGGTACCGGGAGCGATTGAGCGGATGGATGATCTGCACATTCCTGCCATCGTCGGTAATCGCTACGGGAAACTCCGCCACGTATTAGTGCAGAATCGGGTGGATCCGCTGTCCAAACGCCTCATGACGCTCGCAAAAGAAGGCCAGATAGAAAAGGCCCAGGCTTTGATCGACAGTTTCTTTGTGCTGCAGCGCGGTCTCTGGAGGCTGGGGATAGTCGATACCGACGCCAACATGATGGAGCAATATGGGGTGATGGTCCTTGATGGACTGGAGCGCGTCGTGGTGTTCGGGCTGGATGGGTTGACGACCGACCGCCAGCAATACAAACCGGAAGTGTTTCGAGGCTTGGGACGCCGCTTCAAAAACAGGGGTTTGTTGCCGGAAGCGCTAGTCGCCTATTACATGGAAAAGGCTATCGAAATGGAGACTAAGCCCGACGTTGCCCTAAAGGATACGGAATTCGGCAGGGACATCGAACACGCTAAAGCGGTTCCCGATTTGTCTGATTATGAGATCGGCAAGAAGCAGATGGCCTATCTTGACGAAAGAATCACAGATGCGAAACTGCGCGAGGTCCGAATTATATTCGATCATTTCCTGACAACTCGTCCCCCGAATGATTCAATCCCGCCGTTTCTATATTGGCTGAAATTGTATCAAGAGACCCTCTATGGGCCCGGCGATGAAGAGTACCAAATACTCCAGCGACTCCACGACCAGTTGATGGCGTGGCCAGCTAACGACTTGATCGCCCTGTGCTCTGAGGGGGCGCTCATGCGACAGGGCCGCGAAACGATCGAGCGGCTATTGGATGCGGCCGTCATATTGGACAAACCTCTGTCTGGCCCGGACCTCTATCATCTCAAGGAGGGGCTTCGGTTTTTTAGCGTTATGGTCGAAAAGGAACGCCCGATTCCTGACGTGCCGCGGCTCTGGAAAAAGCTGCTTTTACCCGGCTTACTCCAAGAACGTATGGCCCGTTCGCTCCTCTGGACTCTGGTGACGGCGCTGGCTGTGATCGCGCTTGTTGAACTCCCGCTCACCCCCATGCTTGGATTGTGGCTGACCCCTCTTTTTGATTCGTTATCACGGGAGCTTTTCATTTGGGCATCATCGATCGGTTTCGGTTCTCTGCTGGCCACGTTGATCCACGGCTTTCCCATCATTAAACGGAGCCCGACTAGCTACCGACGGCTTGCCGAACGCTATCCCGATGCCCGCCTAATCCGGATTCTCGGGTGGGTCGGCAAGACATACCAACGTCAGGTCGAGCGCTATCCGCAAACTCTCAAACAGTTCGGTTACCGGTTTCTTGGAGCTGTGGTTATCACCGCACTCGGGTTTCTTCCGGTTTTCTCCGAATATGCGGGGACCGTCCTGGCGCATCTGGAGCCTCTCACGCGGTACATTTTTCCATACTGGTTGGCCTCGTGGTTAGCACCCTACATGCCCGCGCTTGTTCCGGCCTATTTTGGCCATATGGCATACAACTATACGATGTATCGCCTCGGCCACCCCGAATTCTGGCTGAGTTTGTGGACGTTAAAATCGGCACCTCCGCGTCGGGCCCCCTTCAAGGGTCAGCGTGAAGCGGCTTAATGAGAAAAATCAAGTCCCAATAAGAAAGTGGGCCTTTTGGCGAACCGATTGGTCCGATAGATGGATTGATTCGCTGGCAAGGGGAAACTACACTTAGGTGATGAATTCAGCGTATATTCAACGGCAAATCCCAGCTCTTCTTTGCGGCATGGCCTTACTTTGCCCAAGGGCCCTTTCCGCGGCGAATTTATTTGTTTATTCCTTCAATTTCTCCGACAAGAGTTATGTCGCAGTCTCGCCTTACATGGCATGGTCGCCCGCCGCCGTGACCGCTTCCGCCCAGAACAGCACCTGGGTCCCCTCAGACCAATTTTTGGCGATTCAAACAGACATGCCCTACAACAGCGGCAATTTTTGGGGCATCCAGGTTTTTACCGATAATACGCAGGCGGCAAACGCTGCTCCCGGAGGTCCTCCCTATAATATTCCGGATTATTTCGTCGGAGGCACTTTTGTCCCTGGCGGGACAACGACCGGGCCGTTGTCGCCCCAGTACAACGGAACCCAGTCCATCAGGCGATATGATCAGCCTCTCTGCGCGGGCAATCCGCAGAACATCTTGCCCAAAAGCGGATTGATATCACAGGACGGCGGCACGCGGATCCCGCTCATCTGGCGACTCTTTGACGACCTCCCGTACCCCGCGGGTAAGGTGCCGCCGATCACGGAGAATCCTCCTTGCAGTTCGTGCGATTTTGACGGAAGTCTTTGCGATTGGTTCTTCATTCGCGACAAAGGGGACACGGTTCTGGCCGCGGATGGTTCCCAGTCGTCCGATTGGCAGAGCAACTTCTGGTATAGCACGCCGATCAGCAAGGACGGCGCCTATTACAATGTCTGCTCACCGAAGGCGTGGAGCGAGGGAAGCTGCAACCCGAGCTCTCCCAAGGACGGACGCTTTCAGCCCACATCGAGCGGCGGCTGGACGACGCAATACCTCGTGGCCGCTTCCAACTTCCATAACGGCACGCGGCGGGTCTACTCGACCACGGTCTTCGTCGAGCTTTTCGTCCTTTAGATGAAATTTTTGCCCAAACGCCCTATGGAAGCTACTCGAAAAGCGCTCTACAATTAGAGTGAAAATGACAAAGCATATTATTCAAGGTGTGGCCATTCTTCTGGCCGGGGTCCTCATCGTTGACCCCGCCTTTGCTATTGCTCTAAAGCAGCACAGCCTGAATTCTTGCACATACCGACAAGCCGAGGTTTTTGCAACCGAGGCCGTTGTCCAACCTCTCCTCCGATGGGAGCGCAAATCCTTCAACCCGGTGATGGCCCGGTCCGTCCTTTTGTGGATAATCAACGCTGCTAACTTAGGCACGCTTTTCGGAATTCCTGTTCGAGGCGGATCAGGCAATAGTGATTCACAATCGAGTTCCAAAAGGGTCCGTTTTGTCGATGCGGCTCAGCCTCATTCTCCGGCCAAGGCGCTCACTATTCGGTCTTATCCAAGAACTCTTTACCCGGATGGCCTTCTTATTCCCTTCACCCAGGAATTCGACATAACTCACGAGGGCAATACGGTTTCTGGCGACCTTTTTTGGATGCAGGACCGATACTATGTTCGTCTAGGCAATCGCTGGGTGCGCACACATGGAACGGTTAACCAATCGCAGCCCTGGAATTGGTCGAAATTCCCCTTGAATGATTTTCTGAATGGGCCTTTGATGTTAGGCAATCCCTCTCTGCAATCTGTGACCGGAACCACTCCTTCCGCAAGCTGGCTCGATCATAAAATTCCCGATGGATGGGAACCCGCTGTTGAAATCGCCAATCTTATTGACAGTCAATATGAGCGGACGGCCATAGAACATGCGCGCCGGCAGCTTGAAGCAACAAATCTTATCGAGCAAGGGCATCAAGGAAAATTAACGCAAGAGGAATTTGTGAAGTTTCTCGATGCTCTTTTCATCTTGGCGCATCCTGCTGCCGGCGCCGGCGAGGTATTCATAGACGCCATGGATCAATTGGATCAAGTAACGGCCATTGCGGAGCAGGTTTGGTCGAAGCAGCCAGGCCTTTCGCCGTTGACGCCGGATGAAATCCAACTGGCTAAACAGTTGCGTATTTTGGTCGAAAAGCGGCGCCTAGGCTACGATGCGGTGTCCTTGGATTATCTCGCCCTTCCCGCTCAAAGTCGACGGATCAAAACCGAAGCCAATGACGGTGGAACAATTTGGGTAGGAGACGGAATCGCGAATCGGTACTTCTTTGGACAAGGAAAATGGTCTCCAGAGATTATCCCCGCGCATACTCACGCCGAGAATGCTAAACGATGGGGTGCCTCGCTTGAAGATTTCCGATCTGTTTCTGAGATCGGAATTGCGGGCAATGCCACGAGAATTTTTGAAAATATTCTAGGAAACAAACAAACGGTTAGGTTTATTCAGGTGAAGGACAACCAAGTGGACGCGATGCGTCATTGGATTCGCGAAAAAGCTACGACGAGCCCTTGGTGTCCGGAGATGGTGCAAATTGGAGATCATTGGTATGTCAGTCTTGCGGACATGGTCTACCCGCGAAACCCTGGCGCTGTTGTCATTGCCGGCGTCAGTTCCTTGGAGGGTATTTCCCACTCTGTTTCCGAACCCTTCTATACCCAAGGCGTTGCTCATCCAATCGATCCCAAAACCAATCAATTTATCGAATCGCTAACCGACCTGGCCGGCCATGGGGACCTCATTCAGACCATAGTGACCCTAAAGGACCGACTTGCACGGATGCTTCGGGAAGGTGTCACCTGGCGCCATGTGCAGGGAGATGATCTCGGAAACGCCGAGACGGGACGAATATTATCCTGGCTTACTCGAACGGGCCAGACGCCTATGGCCGCGACGGTAACGCCCCAACGCGTCGATTTTGTGGCAAATGTCCTGGAAATTCAAAACGGACTTCTGAACCATAAAAAGATTACTGTAAAGTTCCCGAACGACACAGCCGTCTGCGAAGTGGTTAGGTTGGATATCCAGAAGGGCATTCTCATCTATCGTCTGCCAGGCGGCGAAACACAGACATATGCCTATGAGCGAGAAAGACGCAAATTTGAGCGGCAGTTCCGTGGGGAAGTCCGCCCACATATCGAAAAGTTAGAAAATTTACTTCATGCTCCTCCTCAGCGTCAACAAGACATCTTGTTTGACGCGATGGCCGCTTTCCAAACAGGAATCTTCATGAAATTCCCCAAAATCGTTGTGCAAATTCAAGGAGCGGAAGATCCGGTTGATCTCTTAAAGATAGATATGAATGAAGGAGGCGCCTTATTCGACTTTGATGGCGATCTTGCCTTTGTGGAACTGAGTCAATGGCGTGATAACGACAAAGGCACCCCCCAAATTCCTATCCACAATTCTTCCGGGCAAACGCTTCATGTTTACAAAGAAGTGTTGAACGCCATTTATTACAGACATTTCAATACGAACAATTTTGATTTGGATCCATTGGCGGTTGTAGCGAGCATGGACAGCACGCTCAAACAAATTTACCACGACTATTTAAACTTTGTCTATGCGATGCCGTGGGGAACGGAGTCCGGAAAAAGAACTCAAGCACAGATTTTGGCGGCTCGTCGCGCTGCAGAAAAGGTGGCCGCTGAAAGGATAGATGCCATCTCTGCGCACGATTGGGCGGAAAGAGCAGCTCTTCTCGACTTGTTGATGTCGACCCTATTGCCCCCACCCGTTGAAAAGAAGCCAAACAAACCGCTCAAGATCAATAAAATGGCCCAAAACAAGGCGGGATTCTTGGCCCATTTGGCGCTGACCGATGTAGTCATCACGGACCTCACACCGGCTGCTATACGAGCCTCAATCGATGCAATTGCTACAGGTAGGGTACCCGTTGATAGCTCAATTCGGAAGCGGAATGGCCTGATTGTTAATACAGCTGTATCTTCATCTCTCAGTCCTATGGTGCGTGCACAGATCCGCGCCATGCTCGGTGTAGAGGTTCCAAAGGAGGAATTTACACAAATCAAGCGAATAAAAGATGTCAATGTTTATACTGATATTGCTAATGGTGTTTATGCGAGACAGGAGATTCCCGGAGTTGAACCCTTTGCCCGGCAGGAAGATGACGTTGTGCGTGCGGTTGCCGCCTACCGATATGCGGCCCGCACAAAATTGATGACGCCGGAGCGTCGGCAGATTTTTCAGGCGGCGATGCTTCGTATTCAGCGCGGTCAAAATACCCCTGAAGACGGCAAATTGTTGGAACAATTCCGCCCTTGGGTTTACAAGAAGAATTGGGCTGGGCTTTATGAATGGGGCTATGCTTCAGAAGCTGAGATAACGGTAGCCGGGCCGGGCGCGAGGGCATTTGGGCTAAAGCCGCTACTCAAGTTGGGACCCATGCTCGGACCTTTCTTGGCCTTTATCCTGGGGGCAATCTTGGAAGGATTAGAGGCGGCCGGGCTTGCGCATATAAGCCACGGCCACGGCGGCGTGATGCTTGCTTTGGCCGTGGCGTCGGCCATAATTCACTTGTTTGGCATCTCCGTACAGGATTCGGCGGGGAATTGGAAAGCCTTGGGAATCCAAAATTTTGGATCCTTAAATCGCACCCAGCGCCAGCAATTTTGGACAGCCTATTTTGCCGCCAATGCCATCGCAGCCTCCAGCCTTTTCTCCTTTTCGACAGCCGCCGGCGGCGCGTCCCTCCTGACGACGCTCCTAGTAGGCGTCGTTCCACACCTCCTTTTGAACCTCGCAACATTCTTCAAGTCCACGCGATTTAATTCCACGGGCCTCTTCGCCGGCGCCGCTTAGCTTGGATTCTATCGTAAGGCCCAGATGCATCGTAGGGCTATTGGACCTAAAGATTTAGCCGTTCGATGGATAGATAAAACGCAAAGGAATTGGCATCCTATAGATATGACAAGCCGAAAAAACTTATCGAAGAACGCCACCATCGTGATCATTGACGATGATGCAGGAATCCGGGAGTCCATTAAGGACCTCTTGGCCCTGGAGAATTTCGAGTGCGTCGTGGCCGATACGGGTCAGGGAGGGCTCAAGTTAGTCGAGTCCATGAAGCCCCAATTGGTTGTGACCGATGTGCAGCTTCCCGACATGTCCGGATACCAGGTGTGTCAGAATCTTAAGCGCGACCCCGTTTCAAAGGATGTCCCGGTCGTAATGATCACCGGACGCTTTACGGAGCCGGCCGACAAGGTCCAGGGTTTTGAATCCGGGGCGGACGAGTTCTTTGCCAAGCCTTTTGATCCAGTCCTATTTGTAGCGAGAATTAAGAGCATTTTAAGAGGGTTGGCTCCCCAAGCCGCGTAAGTCCGCGACACAACGGGCGGATCGCCTGACTTGTGGCGATTTGGGTGGGGGAAAAGCAGAAAGCGTTCCATATCGCTTTCTGCTTTTTGTTTGCCTCACCCGCCGGCCTTCGGCCGCCCTCTCCCGATGGGAGAGGGACGAGCGCAGCACAGGGTGAGGCGTGATTTGAACAAAAAAAGCCCGGAAGAGGGAGGGGGTTTCTTCCGGGCATTCTTTGGCTCCAGTGGAAGCCTAAATGGTTATTGGTAGCAGGGCGGGGGTTCTACCAGCGTTCGATTGATCACTTCGCGGATGCCGCAGCGCATACAAACAAGATCGTAGCCCTCCAACATAATGTCCAACACCGCCATCGAACTTCCACACTTTTTACAGACCCCGTATGTTTGCATATACGCCCCCTTGCGCCATGCCTTACTTACAGCCCAAGCGTAGCCCTTGAAT
>JBGPLV010000014.1:0-15383 GCA_041486625.1 Elusimicrobiota bacterium | reverse complement strand
CTCCTCTGGCTCGCCGTCTTCTGGGTCCTCTACCGCAAAAAAATCTTCATCAAAATCTAAAGGATCTCTCTGCTCTCTGATTTCTGCTCTGCCGTATCTGGGCCCAGGGCCCTTTAGACCCCCATTTTTGGTCTTTTGACGCATTCCATCGCTGGTCAAAACCCCATAGAATCAATCCTCGATGTCTCGACTCTCTCATCGGTTGGTCGCCCTGCTTCTGGTTCCCTGTCTTCTCGCGGACTCCGGAACAGCCTCTGCTCTCCATAATCCCCTCTCCCCTACGTGGGAGAGGGTACAGGGTGAGGGGGGCATTTTTGTCAAGCAAGCTCTGGCCGAGCGGTTATTTGCGTACTCACGCGGCAATTTCCTGAAAGGGTTCGGATTGATAAAAGAAAGCCTCCATCGAAGGATGAATCAGTCCTATGATCAACCGTCGCAGCTCTTTTCCGGTTTCGTTCTCACCGGTTGGCCAGGGTGGGACAACGTCGACCCTGTTTTGCTCTTCAAAATTGTCGGAATTCCTTTGATCATTTTCATAATTTATCTCGGTCTCTCGTTGGCTAAGGATGCGGCACGGGATCATGAAAAAAAGTTGATGAAGGCTATTCCCATGCCAGAGACCTTTTTCAATGCGGCCTGGGAACGATTTGAGAAAACGAAGGACTGGGAACAGTTCAAGCTTGAGCATCGGTGGGTCCTGGCGTGGGTTGTACACCATCGCCAAAAGTTATCGCCTCGATGGATTGTTGGACTGCCGGCTATTCATGACCGATTGACCACCGATCTGCAATTTGCGAGCCAGGCGGCTCTCTTATTTGAAGCGGTGATTGATGATGATTATCTTTCAAAGGCTCGGGAGATCGCAGAGCGAATTGATCAGGTTCGCGATTCGGCCCAACGCAATTCACGACCTGACCCCGAATTGATTGGTTACATGATAGGTACTACAGATCCCAAGTATCTACTGGGAATTGAGAATAGGTTGAAAGGAAGTGATGATAAGGTTCTCGCGTATAGGGTTGAGTTGTTGGCCGGTATCATCGAGCACCATTGGAAAGATCAAATAGTCCACGATTATAGTAATGAGCTTTCGAAGCGAGATCCGCTTTTGCATGAGCAAGTCATGCATCACGTCAAGCGGCGAAGGTTTAATAATGCGCCTCGCGCATTGCAGATTCTCATCACTCGTGTCGAGAATTCTAAAACATCATTTTCGAGACGACTCCTTGGTAATTGGGTCCATCGAAATTACACCTCCGAGCCTGAATCAACGCGTGGCCTCCCGAGGCTCGGCGATGACGTCAAAATTACAAATAAGATGATTCCGATTGCTCTTACCTTGGTGACAGGGCACGTATTCCTAGCACACGGAAATATCTTGGCGGGTCTCATTAGTTATTCTCTCGGGCTATTGGCTGGAGTGTTGCTATTAGCCATGGCTTATCGCTCGACTAAGGCAAACCCCGGTGCCGTTGCGACCCGGAAAGGTACGGTTGCTTTGTTCGAGCGATTGGAGTGGACGGACATACGCGAGGTTTACGCACGAGCGATTGATCAAATGGGATTCTCGCCTAAAGAAAGTGTCGTGGTCGATGTGGGCCCTTCCATTCATCGCTACGAACCCGTGGGAGCCGCCATTCGGGCCAAGAGGGTCATCGTCGTGCAACCTGAAAACAGTCGCTCATTTGCCCAGCAGAGTGAGAAGTTAATGACAGCCATAAGTGAAATTCGCGCCACGGTGAAGCGCATAACGGGAATCGACATTACGAAGAAAATCGAGTATCTCCACGGGTCGTTGGAAGAAATTGGCCTTCCCGCCAATTCAGCGCAGGCCGTCATCATGTTGTGCGTTACGGCGGACTTCGATGTTAAAGATTTCGGGCATTCGTTGTACAACGCGGCGCTCGATATTGTGGCCGATGGAGGCTACATCCTGACGGGTGAATATATGGATCCATATGCCCATGATCGATTTCGGAACATCATGACGAAAAGAGAAATCGGATGGGAAGTTGTATTGGGATCCAACGATGAAATCCCCGGAGAGGGCCCCGTTTTTCAGCTTTATCAGATACATAAGAACTCTCCACCCATTCAATCGAGCAAGTTCCGCCGGGCGGTCGTTCCCGTTGGCATTTTCCATGGTCTATCCGATGGGCATATCCAATCGCGCCTGTCAAATCTGATCGATACTCTTAATGGATTGCCATTGACCTCTCAGATTTTCGCTGCGTTTCTAGGGGCCGTATTAGTTGGAGGTGCTATTTGGCTAATCTTTCCCAGGTTCAGGAAATCATTTTCCTTTGAGAAGAAATCGAATCTGCCCAAACCGATAACCAATAAGGAAGTCGCTTTTGAATCGTTTGATCAGGCACTGAGGCTATTGCAGGCGAATCATGACAACCGAGTGCCTTTCGCGAATGCGGTTCAACGCCTAAGACAAACCGGATTCCTCTACCCGATGGAGAGGGTCGATCATGTATCGCTCATAGATCTGATGGAAAGCGATATGGAGCTGGGAGCGTGGCTCAACGACCAGCTTCCACTCGTGTTTTTCAACTATCCGAGTCATTTGGGCTACGTACCTGTGGCCGTGATGTCGACCCTGGATGATTTGCTGAATGAGAGAAAGCCGAATCTCCATGCCATACATCAGATCCTAACCTTTTCCTACCCGATTCATTGGCTAGCCCTAATCGATGTCTATTTTGGCGACGCTGGGGATTATCGGAGGCGGGACTTTGGCGTGGAGATATTCAAAAGAATTGTCAATCATCAGCGCCATAGAAATCGGGAGAGCATCGAAGAATGCCTGCGCCGGATCGCCGTTATAGATGGGGTCGCCTACAATGCGATAGTCCGGTGTATCTATGGGCCTCTAGAAAGGGCGCGTCCCGAGTGGTTTCACCGTCTGATCCATCGTGCCGAGCATGCTCCACCTGGGACAAGGTGGGCATCATGGGTCGAACGATATCGGTATCCACCCCTGCTCGATGTCGATCCCCGAGAGCATGATCCCCTTCGGCCTCAGCCTTCCAATCTGGCTTCTAAAACAATGACAGCTTCTTAAAAAACTTTGAAGTGCCTCATTACTGCCTCACTACTGCCTCAGACTGCCTCATAGCTGCCTCAGACACCCTGGGTTACCGTCCACCGAACGGACTGCTTCACTACTGCCTCACATTTTCCTATAATCTTGGCCTATGACGCAGTTCGGTCCCCAGGCGTCCCCGACCCCCTCGCAGGACGGCAGCCTGTATATGCGTCCCTTTGCCATCGGCATGACCGCCTATTTGGTGACCTATTGCCTGCTCTACATGATGACGCGGGGCTCCTTCCGGTCGCCGGACGCTGTTTCCGATGTCTACTTTTTTGTCCTGGCAACCTATGCCGGTGGACCGGAGATCAAGCGCTGGACGAGCGGCGAACACGAGGACCCGGAAGGGTTGCCGGAGCGGGTCCGTAAAGGGGGACCATTGGTGACGCTTTGGTTTTTGCTCTGGGCGGGGGCCGTGCTGTGGCGGCTTCACGATCCAGAAGTCCCCATGCCGCCGGAGCTCAAAACGATTCTTCTTCAGGTGATGGGGCTGTTCTTCGGGACCTACGCCTTGCGCCAGATCCGAAAACGCTCGGTGCGCCAAGGGCTGGTTCGAAGCGATATGGCCGCGGGAGAGGGTCCCCAAGTCGATACAGATTCCCAGGTCGTGGAATTTCTAACAGAGAACGGCCCGTCGACTCCTAAGACGATCCGCGAAGGCCTGGGACTGGCGCGCAGCACGCTCACACGCGCGCTCACCGATCTTCTGCAGCAGCGCCGCGTCGCGCGCGACGCCAACTCCCCTCGCGACCCCAACCCCGTCTACCGCTTGAAATAGTCGTTTTATTCAGGTAGTATTTATGCTACCTATATGAAACTCATTGAGGTCCGGCAGAAGCTTGAAAAACAGGGGTTGCGGGTGTTTACCTCGCAGGAGTTCCGGCGGGCGGCGGGCCTGTCGCCGGCCTCCGCCAAATTCCTCCTGATTCGCTACGTCAAGCAAGGGTACGTTCACCAGCTCAAGAAAGGACGCGGGCTCTACGGTCTGGCGGACCGGCCACCGCACCCCTTTCTCTTGGCCAACCGGCTTTACCGGCCTTCGTACATTTCGCTCGAATCCGCCCTGTCCCATTACGGTTTACTCCCGGAATCGGTCTATGCCGTGACTTCCGTGAGCACACGGGGAACACGAACCTTTCAGTCCTTAGGGCGGCAGTTCACCTATCAAAAACTCAAAGCCGCGGCCTTCACAGGCTACCTTCCCCTGGCCATCGATTCTGAAACCGTCTGGATCGCCTCTCCGGAAAAGGCCGCGGCGGACATGCTCTACTTTGCATTTCTTACCCATCGCAAGCCCAACGAACGGATTCGGTGGTCTAATCTGCGCAAAAGAAAGGTTCTGGAATATGTGGGGCGGTTCGGGCGAAGCGGGCTGGAAGCGTGGGTGCAACATGTTATCGGTTGAAACCATTCATCAGTTCGCTGTGAAGTGGCAAACTACCCCGCTCAACGTGGCGCGGGAGTACCTGCAGCATCTTTTCCTATCGCAACTCTACCGACAAAAAGAGTCCGATTTCCTCGCCTTTAAAGGAGGGACCGCTTTGCGTCTGGTATTCCAGAGCCCGCGCTTTTCCGAGGACCTGGACTTCTCAGGAAGCGTGAAACCGTTCCATCTGGAAAAGCTGCTCACGCGCACGCTGGAGGAGCTTCGCCGTGAGGCTGTGTCCCTGACTGTCGAGGAATCCAAAACCACCAGTGGCGGTTATCTGGCGCATTACACCGGCCAAGTCCATGGCATGGCCGTCCATATCGAGCTGAACATCTCTCTGCGGTCTAAAGCGGCGACAGAGCCCATGCTGATTGCGACCCCCTTGGTTCCCTCCTATCAATGTCTCATTTTGCCCGTTGAAAAACTGGTGGCCGAAAAGATGCAGGCGCTTCTGACGCGCAAAAAGCCTCGAGACTTCTTTGATCTCTATTTCCTTCTTCGCGGGCGTATCGGGGTACCTTCGATCATCCCTTTAAGAACGAAACTCCTTAAGGAAGTGGAGGGGCTTGATGCTAAGGCGCTCCAACGGGAACTAAAAATCTTTCTGCCCGTCAGCCATCAGCAGGTGGCCGCGCGCCTTCCAAGCGCCCTGTCGGCTGAATTAGGACGTCTGTAACTGCCCCCCTTTGCGCGGCGGGAACCAAGGGTCTTCGGATTTGTTGTAAAATGGCGAGAGAAAGGAATGTTTTTATGGCCTTAAACCAGGAAGAAATCCTTCGATATAGTCGCCATCTGATCATGCCCGAAGTGGGGGTGGATGGTCAGCAAAAGCTGAAAAATGCGAGCGTTTTGCTCATCGGCTGCGGTGGCCTGGGTTCGCCCCTTAGTATGTACCTCTCCGCGGCTGGGGTCGGCCGTTTAGGCCTAGTGGACTTTGACGTAGCCGATTTTACCAACCTCCAACGCCAAGTCGCCTTTGGAACGTCGGACGTCGGCCGCCCCAAAGTGGAAGCCACAAAAGACAGGATCGCTTCGATAAACCCGAACGTCCAAGTGACCACCTATCGCACCAAATTGAGCGCTGACAATGTTATGGATATTTTTAAGGAATACGACATTATTATTGACGGCACCGACAACTTCCCGACCCGCTATCTCGTCAATGACGCCTGCGTGTTCCTTAAGAAACCCAACGTATATGGCAGTATCTTCCGATTTGAAGGACAAGCGACCGTATTCTGGGCCGAGAAAGGTCCATGCTACCGCTGCTTGTATCCCGAACCGCCGCCGCCCGGCATGGTGCCGTCTTGCGCAGAGGGAGGAGTTCTGGGAATCCTGCCCGGCACAATCGGTTTGATCCAGGCGACTGAAGCCGTGAAGCTCATTCTGCGGAAAGGCGAGCCTCTGATCGGCCGCCTGCTCCTTTATAACGCGCTCGATATGAAGTTCCGCGAGGTCAAACTCCAGAAGGACCCGGAGTGCCCGGTCTGCGGTAAGAACCCAACCATTACGAAGCTGATCGATTACGAGCAGTTCTGCGGCATTGGCCTCGGCCAGGAAGAAGCCGCGGTGTCCACGAACGGCATCAAAGAAATTACGGCCAAAGAGCTTAAGTCTGCGATGGACCGCAAGGACAAGATCGCTTTGATCGACGTCCGAGAGCCGCATGAATATCAGATCGCAAAAATCCCTGGGGCAAAGCTCATTCCTCTCGGGGAAGTGGCCCAGCGCGCGAACGAGCTCGATACGGCCGATGACATCGTCGTCCACTGCCGATCGGGCGCCCGCAGCGCCAATGCGATCCGGGTCCTTCAAAAAATGGGATTTAAGCGCCTGCGGAATTTGAAGGGTGGAATTTTGGCGTGGTCGCAAGACGTCGACCCGTCCGTTCCTCAATATTAATGGATAAAGCATTCACACCTCGCGAAGTCGACCTCTTGCTTCCAAAACTCGAAGGCATCTTCGTGCACATGGATGCTTGTCAGAAGCGCGCGCACGAACTTGCGGCGGAGAAGTCTCCGGCCGCGGCCCACCCCTCGGCAGCCGAAGTGGCCGATTCAGCGCGTATCCGCTCGCAGATGGAATTTCTGCTGCAGGCGGTCGAGGAGGACATCGCGATCGTCGGCCAGATGGGTGGAGTTGTGAAAGACGTCGAAGCCGGGTTGGTCGATTTTCCTGGCCGCGTGGATGGAGAAGATGTGTGGCTGTGCTGGAAAAGGGGCGAACAGAAGATCCATTTTTGGCATCCTCTTTACGCCGGTTTTGCAGAGCGCCTAGCGCTCCGCCGCAATGAAGACCGTACAGGCACAACCCATTGAAAGGGACCTATGGTCGGGACCATGGAACGTCAAGATTCGGCTAAAGAGCTGTTCGAAAAAGAAGCGCTTAAGCACATGGATGAGCTCTTCGCTTCCGCGATACGCATGACCCGGCAAAAAGAGGCCGCCGAAGACCTTTTAAGCGAGGTCTATGCCAAAGCATGGAAATCCTTCGGCCAGTTTCAGCCGGGAACGAACCTGCGGGCCTGGCTGTATAAGATTCTCACCAACACCTACATCAATCATTACCGTCAAAAACAGCGTGGACCGCTGATGGTCGAACTCGACCGTCCCGAAGATCCGGACACGGGAGCGGGCGGAGATCTCTACGACCGCATCCTGGGGGCCAGCCCAAGCCCCTTCGATAATCCGGATCAAGCGCTCGCCAACCGTATCCTCGACCAAGACCTGAAGAAGGCCATCGACGGCCTGCCGTACGAATTCCGGATCGCGGTCCTTCTTTCCGACGTGCAGAATTTTTCCTATCAGGACATCGCGGATATCTTGGACATTCCCATCGGGACGGTGCGGTCCCGCCTTTGGCGCGGCCGGCGCTTGCTGCAGCGAATTCTCTGGAAGCAGGCGGTGGAAGCCGGCATCGTCAACGAAAAGGCGCAGGAACATGCCTAAAATGAATTGCAACGAGTGGTTTGAAAAGCTCTACCAGCTCCTCGATCGCGATCTCGACAAGAACGTCTGGAAAGAGGTCGAAGCGCATATGAAACTCTGCCGCTCCTGCTGGGACCGTTTTGAATTTGAAAAACGTTTGAAGGCGCGCATCAAAAGCTCCTGCTGCAAAGAGTCCTGCACCGAGTCCCTCCGTATCCGCATCAAGGCCCTCTTCGAAAAATATTAATATGCTTGTCATCCCCGAATGTCTCTGTCGGGGATCCATCATAGAATGTCGATGATAGATCCCCCGCCAGAATCCGCGGGGGATGACGTCTTGGGGCCAAATTGCTTTATCTATATAAGCTGATCAAATTTGTATTCCGTCACTTCATTCCTGAGCCGCTCCGGTATCCTTTGGCACGCGGCGTCGCAACGCTCGTTTATTATTTAAATCCTAAGAGGCGACACATCCTGATCCAAAATCTGATCCCCATTGTCGGGCTTGACAAGGCCCCTCGTGTGGCCCCAAAACTCATGGGGAGCTTCTCTTCGACCGCGGTTGATTTCTTTTGCCCGCGGCGCCACTTGGCGCGCGGCATCCGGGAGGAAAATTGGTCGGTGGTCGACCGCGCCTATCGAAAGTCGCGCAAAGTGATCGTGGTTACGGCCCATCTGGGCAATTGGGAGTTGGGGATGTCGTACTTGATTAGCAAAGGATTTTCGATGGCCGGTGTGTACGCACCGTACCGGGAAGATGAGGTCGTAAGCTGGATCATGCAGCACCGGAACCCCGACGTGGAGTGGATTCCGGCCGCCCGGGGAGCGGTTCAAGCCTGCATCCATGCCTTGGAGCGAGGCCGGCTCCTCGCGATGGTCGCGGATGTTCCGTTCGGCGAAAAAGGCCACCGCGTCCGGATGCACAGCTCCTGGACGCATCTTCCGCTCGGGCCTTGGGCGATCGCGTCGCGCGCGCGTGCCACAGTCGTTCCGGGATTTGTGATACGGGAGCGGCCGGGTCATTACAAGATCATTTTTCACGACGCCATCTTTCCACGCGAGGGGTCCTTCCGTAAGCAAATGGAAGAGACGCAGGAGATCTTCCGAAAGCTGCTCGAGCAATACCTCCAAAAATATCCAGAGCAATGGGGCGTGCTGCAGCCGTTCTGGGACCAGCCATGAGTAGCCCTCACCCGCCCTACGGGCGCCCTCTCCCTAAAGGGCGAGGGCAGGTCTTGCCTTCTCCCTTCAGGGAGAAGGTGCCAAAGGCCGGATGAGGGTTATCTTTGCCGGTGTATTAATGGAAGCAGGTTTTCTTACGCTCGCTTTCCTCGGCGATCTTCGTTACCACCTCCCTATTTTTTTTGCTATCTACGCAGCGCAGTTCGGGCTGATGATTTGGGTTTATAGGATGTCATCCTCCGCGGTCGTTGGCGGAGGATCCATCATGATGGATCCCCGACAGAGTCACTCGGGGATGACGAAAATCGTCATTATTGGATTCGCCATCCTCTTCCGTTTGACGCTTCTTCCCACCATTCCTTCTCTTTCCGATGACATTTACCGCTACAACTGGGAAGGACGTGTCCAGCGTGCGGGTTGGAGTCCGTATGAATTTCCGCCTTCGGCCCCCGAGTTGACTTTCCTCAGAGACGAGACTTATCCGCTTATCAACCACAACGCGGTCCCCACGATCTATCCTCCGCTTACGCAGATTTCTTTTCGAGTGGGGACGTATCTTGCGGATGGAATACGGTACACCATCCCTCACCTAGCCTCTCCCTTGAAGGGAGAGGAATTTTCTAACCCCCTCGCCCTTCAGAGGGAGAGGGTGGGGGTGAGGGATGGTCTTGCCGTCGCGGTCCTCAGCCAGAAAGCCGTTTTTCTATTTTTTGATGCTCTGACGATCTATGTCTTACTCGCTCTGCTGCGCCAGCGAGGTATACCAGAGAAGAACATTCTTCTATACGCGTGGAACCCCCTCGTCGTCATCGAATTTTCGGGTTCAGGACATAACGACAGTTTAGGAATTTTCTATCTTTTAGTCGGACTATTGTGCTGGGAACGGGGGAAATCCATCTGGGCGACATTCGGCTTTGCCGCTTCTTTTCTATCCAAATATCTTTCGGTGCTCCTGGTCCCCTTTTTTCTTTGGAAGAAAAAGTGGAAGGAACTCGGAATCTGGGCTCTTTTTGTAATGGCAGGGCTCGTTCCCTTTTGTTTCTGCTGGATGATGGTGCACGGCGCGACCCACTATGCGGCGCGTTGGCAGTTTAACGGGTCCTTTTATGTGATTTTGGACAAGCTTTCTCCGAAACCCGAGTGGGCCAAATGGACGGCCGCCGCCATGCTGGGGATTGTCGCTGCGGCGCTGGGCCGATCGCAGAAAGACATTCTTCGCCTCTCCTATCTCCTCGTTTCTGCGTCTCTACTTCTGGCTCCGACCGTTCATCCCTGGTACTTCGTCTGGATCATCCCGTTTCTGTGTTTCTATCCCCATCCGGCCTTCCTGGTTTGGAACTTGACGATCATCCTGAGCTACACGGTGTGGCGGAGGTATTCCCATGACGCTGTGTGGGATCTTCATCCAGGAATTCAGATTCTCGAGTACCTGCCTGTGTATACTTTGCTCATCCATGAACATTTCCGTCATCATCCCCGCGCTGAATGAGGAAAAAGCGTTGCCCCGGGTGCTGGCCGATTTGCAATGTACCCTAAGGGCGCACAGCGGTGCGCCCCTACACATCGAACGTTTCGAAATCATCGTGGCGGACAATGGATCCACGGATCGAACGGCGGAGTTGGCGCGCGCGGCGGCCGTGAAGGTGTTAATGGCCTCTCGAAAGGGTTATGGTTCCGCGTGTCTCGCGGGGCTGGCGGCGCTTCCCGCGGAGACTGATGTCGTTTTATTCATGGATGGGGATTATTCTGATTATGCGGGGGATATTCCGCGGCTCTTGGAACCTATCCGAAAGGGAGAGGCTGATTTTGTTCTGGGAGAGCGCGTCACTCTGGGTGAAGCGGCCCTCTCAGTTCAACAGCGCTTCGGCAATGCGCTCGCCTGCACCCTGATGAAGCTTGTTTACGGACACCTTTACCGCGACCTGGGACCTTTCCGCGCGATCCGGCGATCAAGCCTGGAATCCCTTCGAATGCAAGATCCGGGATTCGGATGGACCATCGAGATGCAGATCAAGGCGATCAAAAAGGGACTGAAAATACAGGAAGTCCCCGTGCGTTACAGGCCGCGCATGGGGCAGTCGAAGATTTCAGGGACGCTCATGGGGTCCGTCCGCGCGGGCAAGGCGATTCTGGGGGCCATAGTGAAATACTACCGATGAAAACCATCGTTGTGTTCGTGAAAGCGCCCGTGCCGGGGCGTGTCAAGACCCGGCTTATTCCAGCCTTGGGTGCAAATGGAGCTGCCCGGCTATACCACGCGATGGCTCAAAATACCCTTGCTGTCGCTGGGCGTGTGCCGCGGACGCAGGTGCTGGTCGCCTACGCGGGTAAAAAGCCGCCGTGGCGCCTGCCATGGTTTCGCCAACGCGGAAAAAACTTAGGTGAACGACTCATCCACGCCTTTGATCGTTCATTTCGTAAAAATGACGGTCCCGTTCTCACTATTGGTTCGGATCTCCCGTCGCTGACCCCCGAGCGGCTGGAGCAGGCATTTAGCGCTTTAAAGAAAGCGCCTGTCGTAATCGGTCCCAGCCCTGACGGCGGGTATTATCTGATCGGACTCCGGTCACCGCAACCTCAGCTCTTCCGAAAGATTTCTTGGTCCAGCCCAAAGGTTTGCCGACAAACTCTAGGGGCGGTCAGAAAGTCAAAGCTTTCATGCCGTTTGCTGCCGCCCGAGCAGGATATTGATACGATTCAGAATATGCGGTCTTTCTTCGGAAAATGTTAAAGAAAACCTCGCGATTGCTTTTCCGGCTGCTCGCGGGCCTCGGCCTGGTCTTGGCGGTCTCGTCAGCATTCTTGATTCTCAAAGAACACGAGACCCTTTCCCGGCTCGTCCACCCCGGCGAGAATCCCAGAATCACCGAGATCTACACCCGGTGGCTGGATCTTAAAATGAGCAACCCTCCTTCTTGGGACCGCGCGGTCGGATGGCTTGAAGTTCTGGAATACCATGCCGTTTCCGGCGCGCCGGCTCAGCCCGGGGAGTATCATGCCGACTATCCGGCGCTCTTTGTTTTTGCTCGTTCCTTCCGCTATCCCGATAAGGATTTGCCTGCGCAACTACTCGATCTCCGGTTCTCCGGCCGGCGCCTCGATAGGATCGAAGCGGTGTCCGGACACGCCTCTTTGACCGAATGGCGCCTGGAGCCCAAGCGGTTAGCCGAGTGGTCCTCGGGAAGTAAAACGGCGCGCGTGCCGATACGGGTCTCAGAGCTTCCGCCCTACGTGCCGCGAGCCATCCTAGCCATTGAGGACAAGCGTTTTTTTCAGCACGGCGCCTTTGATCCCATCGGCATCCTTCGCGCGTTTTGGGTGGATTTGCGGCACGCGCAGCTGCGTCAAGGAGCCAGCACCATCAGCCAACAGCTCGCGCGCTCGATCTTCCTGGATGTTCATCGCACCTGGCGGCGCAAAGTTCTGGAAGCGGCTCTCGCTTTGTATCTGGAACTTCGCTACTCGAAGCCGCAGCTTCTAGAAATGTATCTCAACCAAGTCTACTGGGGTCAGGCAGGCTCAGAGAGCCTCATAGGCATCGAGTCCGTAAGTCAATCGCTTTTCGGAAAATCCGCGCGCGCTCTCACGGTGGCTGAAAGCGCAACGCTTGCGGGGATGCTTCAGTCGCCAAACCGGTATTCGCCCCGTAACACCTCCAATGTGGCTGAGGAACGCAAAAAGATCGTCCTCGGACTGATGCGAGACCAGAAATTCATCACGGAAGACCAATATCGCTCCGCCATCACGGAAAAGATCCGTCTCATTCCGATTAAAAAATCCGATGAAGCCGCCTATTTTCTGGCCGCTCTCCGGGACCAGCTGTCCGAACGGTACGCGCTTCCCGTTCTCTTGAGCGATGGCTGGAAGATCTTTACGACGCTTGACCCGCTATTGCAGCATGAGGCCGTACAGGTTCTAAAGCCCCCGGTGGGTCAAGCCGCTTTAGTCGCATTGGGTCCAAAGAATGGGGCCATACTGGCGTGGGTGGGGGGAACGAATTATCAGACGAGCCCCTTCGACCGCGCCATCGACGCCAAGCGTCAGCCGGGGTCCGCGTTTAAGCCGTTTGTGGCGCTGGCGGCACTCGAGCGCCGAAAAGTCACGACAGCCACCCTTCTGGAAGACAAGCCGCTCACTCTTAAAGGCGAAAAAGGTTCATGGATGCCACAGAACTATGACCGGAAATATCGGGGAAAGGCCTCGGTGTGGGACAGCGTGGTTTATTCTCTCAACGTGCCGATGGTGCGGCTCGCGATGCAGACGGGGCTTACCGCCATCATCGACGCGGCGCGCCGCGCGGGCATCCAAAGCCCCTTGCGGGAGGATTTGTCGCTGGCTTTGGGAACGTCGGAGGTATCTCTTGTGGAGCTGACCGGCGCTTACGCGACTTTGGCCAGCGGCGGCGTGCAAAGCACCCCTTACAGTATTCAAACAATCCTGGGACAGGAAGGAAATATTTTAGAGTCTCATCAAACCGCGCCGGGGCAGGCGTTTTCCCCGGAGCTGACGTATGTGGTCACACAGATGCTTGAAGCCGTGCTTGATTCGGGAACCGGAAAGGCTGCGCGCGCGGGCGGGCTTGCCGGTCCCGCCGCGGGCAAAACGGGAACATCTGAGAACTATCAGGACGCCTGGTTCGTCGGTTACACGACGAACCTTGTCTGCGGGGTTTGGGTCGGCTATGACAAACCTAGATCCTTGGGGCGGTCGGCGGCCGGTATCGCGCTTCCGCTCTGGACCGCATTTATGAAGCAGGCCGTTGCCCTTGATCCCCCGCAGAAGTTCGAAGAACCTCCAGGCCTCGTGTGGAAAACAATCGACACCGATACGGGCCTTCTCGTAAGGACCGGCTGCCCTCATCGTCGCAAGGCCGCGTTCCTCCCCGGAACCGAACCGACCGCCTCCTGTATGCTCCACGAGGGCGGGATTGTGGGATTATTCAAACGCTTAACTACGAAGACCCCTACGAGCAGGTGATATAATTCTGCCATGATCACGGAACAGTGGAAGAAAGCCTATCAGTGGGTGACGGGGCCCTCGGCAGAAATGAAGGCCGAAGAAATATGCGCTTCGCGCGACGTGTTTCGAGCTCGGCTGGACCGTTTTTATGCGGACCTCCTGCGAAGCGTCAAGTCTGAAGCCGAGTGCGCCTTGACGAGCGCGATGGTCGGTGAAATCGGCAACAATTGTTTTGATCATAATCTGGGCCAGTGGAGAGACGTTCCGGGTTGCTGGTTCGATCACGGAGTGTTGGACGGTTCGATGCGATGGATCGTTATTGCGGATCGCGGACAGGGAGTTCTGTCATCGTTGCAGCGCGTGGAGCCGACTCTCAAGACGGATCAGGAAGCCCTGGAGGTCGCTTTTTCTAAAGTCGTTTCTGGGAGAAGTCCTGAAAAGCGCGGGAATGGCCTCAAATTCGTTCGACAGGTGATCAACGGACACGCCTCTCAAGGGCTGCTTTTTCTGTCCGGCAAAGGAAAAATTGGTTTTGGTGGCGGGTTTAACAAGGCGGAATCTTTGCTTGGCAGGTCGCCGAATGATAGCGCCACCGTGCGGGGAACGTTTGCATTGATTTTTGGAGGAGAAAAGTGAAAATAGCGATTAATAAATTTGGGGAAATCCTGACGTCTCGTCCAGAGGGGCGCGAAGCTTACATGGTGGCCCGTGCCTATATGCGGCCAGCAACGTCCGATGAACCAATTGAGCTCGATTTTGAAGGCGTGAAAGTCCTAACCCCTTCCTGGGCGGACGAATTTATTAGCGGTCTGCGATCTGAATACGGGAGCCGTGTCGTATGCCTTCCCTCCAGCAATCCCAGCGTGATCCTTTCGCTTCAAATGCTAAAGCAATAATGCTCTTGGGCTGGAGGGCCCATAACTATAGGGGCCAACTGGACCCTCGATTTTTAGACTTCCGCCCTATTCCATCACCCGCTCAAACCCCCTAGAATTAAGCCATTCCTCGTACGCGTGCGCGTCTCGCGTTCGACAAATCCTATGCACAAAATCTTTTTACGAGCATTTAAATTCACTTCTGGGGACTGTCCCCGGAAGTGGGTTTGGGTGCGTTTTTGGGTGGGGTGCCGCTACTCCATGCGGACTAAAATTTGCTCGGGATCCCTTTTAAAATGAAAACAGGCAAGAACAACAATGGTATCGCGGTGAACCAGATAGAACAGGCCGTAGGGAAAACGCCGCACGAAAGCTCGGCGGACTTGTCGATGAACACGTGGGAATGCCAGCGGGTAACGATTAACGGAGATCAAACAAGCATCCACGGACGCAAGAAATTCAGATCCGAGTCCGGAACTTCTTTCTTCGTACCATTGAAATGTGTTGGAGAGATCGGATTCGGCTTCTGGCCGAAGGATAATTTTCGGACTCATCCCCGCTTGAGGATTCTTTTTTTAACCTCTGCCCAGGGTGAACCTGCTGAGGGATTTTTACGGAATGCCTTGAGACGGCGATCCAATTCATCTTTTTGGGAAGGTGTTAGCTTGATCGAACGGGGAACGGCGGCAATGCTGTCCCAAATATCTTCCACCAGCAGAATTCGTTCTGGAAGGTTCAGCTTCAAAACATCGGAAAAAGAAACTTTTTTCATGACGGTTTTACAATATCATTTTGGTAAACCTTGAACAAGGGAAGTTGAATGAGAGCGTCCAAGTCACTGCCTAGCAAATATGCATTTAAATTCACTTCTGGGGACTGTCCCAGGAAGTGGGTTTGGGTGCGTTTTTGGGTGG
>JBGPLV010000013.1:0-15511 GCA_041486625.1 Elusimicrobiota bacterium | reverse complement strand
ACTGAAATGGGGTGAATGAAGCTGTTGAATTGGGTGGCCAAGACCATGTAGGCTACAAAAATACCCAGGATAAAAGTGAACATGAGGCTGGTCGAAGTTTCCCTGAAAAGCTGTGAGTTCCCCGATTCCAGGATGTTGTAGCCGCTCGGGAGGATTTCCTTGGCGATTTCATGAACTTTGGTCAGCGCGTCTTCCTGAGAGGAGCCCTTGGCCGGGTTGGCAAAGAGGCTGATCGAGCGCTGCCGGTTATAGCGCGTGACCGAAAAGAGCGCGGGTTTCGTATCGTAGCTGACCACGTCCGTTAGCCGCTTCACCTCGCCGTAGTTATTGCGCACCCAAATGCGCGTCAGGTCATTAGGCGTGGTGCGGTCCGCCTCGGCCAGGCGCACCCGCACGTCGTAGCGTTTGCCGCGACCTGTGTACTTGCCCCACTTTACGCCGCCCATCATCGCATTAATGGTGTTTCCGACTGAAAGGGACGTTACCCCTTGGGCGTTCGCCTTGGCCCGGTCCGGATGCACCTGGATCTCCGGCATGCCCGGTTTGTAGTCGGTATCGACGTCCATCATGAGACCCGATGCCTTCATTTTGTCCATGAACTTATACGCATAGCTCGCCAGCTGATCCCAGTCCGGCCCCTGAACGTAGAACTGGATCGGATAACCTCGCTGCGCCGAGAATCCCGCCTGCGAAAAGTCGAGGATCGACACGCGTTCGATGCCTTTCACTTGGCTGAACTGTTTGCGGACCTTGGCCATGAACTCGAGCTGGGTTTCGCGGTGGCTCGAACGATACGGAATGCCAAGAAAACGTTCTTCAGAAGTGATGAGCGGCCGTTGTTCCTTGTGTAGCATCGTGACAAAGATATTCTCGGTATTCACTTGGCCGCCTTGGAACCCTCCCACCGCGGCATAGAATTGGTTGAGTTCCGGCTGCTTTACGAGCCATGGCTCCAGCTCATTCAAAGACAAGTTGTTAGTGAAGTCGATCGAAACACCGAGCGGATTGGTGATGGTGACCAGGAAACGGTTCTGGTCTTGAGAGGGAATGAATTCCTTTTTCAGGAACTTCACCAGGAAGAGAGACAAGGCGAAGACGATGAGGGCAACACCGACCACCGTTTTGGGCCAGCTCAAACACGACTGGAGGCCTGTCTTATAGCGATCTCGTATGCCGTTCATCAAATCGTCCATATGGCGTGTGAGCCAGTTGGAACGCCCGACCGCCAGGAACTGGGACGTCCGCATCGGTGCGATCGTGAGCGCTTCCAAAAGCGAAATCATGACGGCGACCGATATGGTAATGCCGAATTGAAAGAAGAACTTGCCCACGATACCCTGCATGAAGATGACCGGCATGAAGATGGCCAGAATGGCGATCGAGGCCGCCAAGGCCGCCGTGGTGATTTCCCTGGCGCCCACGAGAGACGCCTGGACCTTCGACATGCCCTCCTCGGCATAGCGCGATATATTTTCCAGAACCATGATGGCGTCGTCTACGATAATTCCGATCACGAGTGAGAGTCCCAGCATGGTGAAACTATTGATCGTGAAGCCGAAAAAGTAGAGGGCGATAAAGGTCCCCATGATGGACGTCGGAATGGCCAGAAGCACATTCAGCGTCGCGCTCCAGGAGCCCAAGAAGAGAAAACAAACGAGCGAGGTCAGAATCACCGAGCGGATAAGCTGGTTTTCCAGCTCCTTGACGGAATCTTTAATGAACTCGGTGGTGTCAAAGACGGACACGAGCTGCAGGTCCATGCCCTTGGGCAAAAGCGGCAGAAGTTCTTTGATGCGCTTCTTTACGTTGTCAGCCACTTGAACGGCGTTGGTGCCGCGCTGTTTGACGATTCCCAATCCGACCGCCTGCTGGGACCCCACTTCGCGGTTTCCCAGATGCGAAATGCGGCGAACTTCGCCCAGACCGTCCTCTACGGTCGCAATCTCGCCGAACTTAATCGAGCGGTAGTTGGCGCCACCACGAATTCGGTTGGGAATGATGAGTTTGGAAAACTCTTCGGGGGAATATGCCTCGCCATAGACGCGGACGTTGTATTCCTTAGGGCCATCATCGATATATCCGGAGGGAACGTCGGCGTGCTCGGTCGAGATGGCGTCCAATACGTCTTCCACCGTGATTTCGCGTTGGGCCATTTTGTCCGCGTCGAGCCAAATGCGCAGGTTGGGGTCGACATAGCCGCCCAGGTAAATGTTGCCCACGCCCGGAGTCATTGCGATGTCGTCCCGCAGATGTTCATTGATGTAGCGGCAGAGATCGATGAGGTTTGCTTTGGAGCCCGGCTTGGTGGTCAAGGCCAACCACATGATGGGCTGGTCTTCGGGGTTCACCTTTTGGACGATCGGCGGATCGATTTGCGCAGGAAGGTTTCTCTGGGCTTGCGCGATATGGGATTGGACGTCCTGCACCGCCACATCGATGTTGCGGCTCAAGTTAAACTGAATCGTGATGGTGGTCTGGCCCAACTGGGACGTGGAGTAGATATCGCGGATGCCTTCGATGCTTGTCACCGATTGCTCGATGATATCGGCGACCTGAGTCTCCATGATCTCCGGCGAAGCGTTTTCCCAGGTGGTGGTGACGGTTACGACGGGGAAATCGACGTCCGGCAGTTGGCTGATACCCATGCGGTGAAAACCGATCCATCCGAAGACGATCAAGCCGATCATGAGCATCCAGGCGAAAACGGGGTTCTTAATTGAGGCGTCAGATAAGGTCATAATCCTTCTCCCATTGCTACGCGCAGTTGGATGTCATCCAAGCGTGCGTTGGCGCGCGAAACGAGCCATTGGCGGCGCACTTCCTGCATGTTGGTCAATAACTGCAGCAGTTCCAGGTTGTTGATGATTCCCAGCCGGTATTCTTTTTTCTGGGCGTCATAGTTTTTCAAGGCCAGCTGTACCGCTTTATCGTAGGCCTGCACTTCGGCCGAAGCCTGGGTCAAATCGTCATAGGCGGTCCGTACTTGGCGCTCCACGTCGCGTTTGAGTCGAGAGAGCGTCAGTTGGGCGATGATCTCCTGCGAGCGCGCCGCGCGCACATCGGCTTGGGTGCTGCCGCCTTCATAGAGGGGAACGTCCAGTGTAAAGGTCGCGTCCCAGCGTACATCCGTGAGAAAACCGACCCGTTCCGTGTAATAGCGTCCCGAAGCTCCCAGGGTTGGGTAATGAGCGCCACGCGCATAACGAATGCCCAACTCCGCCTGGTGCAGGGATTCCGCGGCGGATAAAAGATCCGGGCGTTTCCCGGCCCGGCCTAAAACGTCATCCAGGCTGGGTGTCAACGGGGCGGAAAGATCGTCCTTGAGCGGCGCTTCGGCCGGAACTCCGGTCAAAAACGTCAGGAGATGCCGGGATTCAGCGTAGATGCGTTTGGTGTCGGCGATCTGGGCTTCCAGGGAGGCGAGCTGAGTCTGGGCGCTTAAGACCTCGCTCGGGCGTGAGCGGCCGATGTTCACCCAATGGTCCAATTGATTCACCTGGTCTTGGTTTAGTTTGCGTGTCTCATCGAGGACCGAGAGGGTATCTTGGAGCGTGTATGCTGTATAAAATGCGGAGGCCACATCCGAAAGCAGCTGTAAATCCGTCGCGCGTTCGTTTAACCGGGCCTTTTCGGATTGGGATTTGGCGATGTCGATGGCCGCCCAGTCCCGGAATCCACCGAAAATCGGCTGAGTGGCCTGAAAGTAAGAAAGGGGTTGTGTTTGGAGGGGGCTACCGCCGCCGGGCGACCCACCGGCTTCCTGATAAAACTGTTGTTTGATCCAGTCGATATGGGGAAGAACGGACCCGATCTGGGCCCGATATTGGTTCTGGACCAGGCGGGCGTTTTCCGCGCTGATACCTACGGTTTCGCTGATCTTTTTGGCGCGCTGATAGCATTCTTGGAGGGAGATGCCGGGTTCCGCGGCGCTTGCGCCGGTCATGGCCGCCAAAAAGATAACATAAGAAAATTTGAACCTCATGTTCAATTTAATCAACCGATCGGTCGTCTAATGATTCCCAACGTGGATTCCTTTCACGAAAATATCGACCAACTGCTCGACATAAGCCTCGTCCTTAAACGTTTCATAGCACATGTTTTCACCTCTGAGTCGGGCCAGGACGGCGTAGTGGATCAGCCCGCCCATGAATTGGGTCATGAACATGGCGATTTTCGTCTGCGGTAGCTTACCCTCGAGATGCCTGGCGAAAACGGCGTAGAAGCCCTTGCGGTTATGCGTGGGGCTTTCCTGGAGCGCCTTCGAGATGACGAGGTTTTTGTGGGACTCAAAATGGATGATTTTAAAGAATTCCTGACGACGGAGATCGTCCATGTCTTTCAAAAACGTTGTGCCGATGAGAGTAAGTGTCTCCCGGAGGTTGGGGCTGGATTCATAGTCCTTGAGCCGCGCCGACCACCAGTGTTCCACTTCGAGGTCGACCATCTGCTGAAGGATCTCCTGTTTGCTCGCGAAGTAATGGTATAGGCTGGCCTTCTGCACGTGGCAGGCCTGAGCGATGTCGTCCATGCTGGTTTCGGCATAGCCCTTGTTGGCGAAAAGATGCCGCGCGTGCTGGAGGATCGTCTCTTTGCGGATCTTGAATACGGCCGGATCAAGAACTTTCATGGTCATTAGCCTACCAGACGTTCGGTTAATAGTCAAGCCTAAAGATAACACAATTAAAACATAGCGAAATTTTGATAAATAAGTTAAACTTCAGTGAAGCCTAAGCCCGCCATTACGACGTTGGCGGGTCCGCCGAAGCCACAGTGGCGGAGAGGAGAAAAAATGACATATAAGCATCCCTTGCATTGGCCAAACGTTTTGTTCCTCACGCTCTCCCCGTTGGCTGCCATCGTGGGCGCCGCATATTACATTCCTCGCTATGGTGTCCGCCCTGTCGAGGTATTGGCGTTCATTCTCATGTTTTTCTCCACCGGCTTGAGCATCACCGCCGGTTACCACCGCCATTTTGCCCATGTGGCCTATAAGGCGCACCCCCTGGTCCGATTTTTCTATCTCGTCTTCGGGGCCTGCGCGATGGAGAACTCCGCCTTAAACTGGGCGTCAGATCACCGGCTTCACCATCGCTTTACGGACACGGATGCGGATCCCTACAATGCTGGAAAAGGGTTCTGGCATTCGCACATCGGTTGGATTTTCTTTCAATCCCGAAAGGAAAAGCAGTTGACCAACGTCGGCGATCTACTTCGCGACCCGGTCGTTCGTTGGCAGCATCGTCACGCCGTAGAGATCGCTCTGGTGGTTGGCTTCGGAGGTCCCGCGCTTTTGGGCGTGCTGACCGGCCGGATATTCGGGATGATTCTTTGGGCAGGACTGATTCGCGTCGTTTTTGTCCATCATGCGACCTTTTTCATCAATTCTCTGGCGCATATGTGGGGGCGGCAGCCTTACTCTCGCAAGGACACCTCCGTGGACTCTTGGTGGTTGGCTTTCCTGACCAACGGCGAGGGCTACCACAATTTCCATCACATGTTCCCTTCCGACTATCGCAACGGGATTCGCTGGTTTCAGTGGGATCCGACCAAATGGCTCATCCGGGGACTCAACCTGGCGGGAATGACCCAGAAGCTTCACCGCGTGCCGCCGCAGCTCATCCTGCGCGCCCGCATGGAAGTGGAGGCCTTGGAAGCGGAAAGACATCTGCAAACCATGCCTCATGAGTTGGGCCATCCGTGGCGGGCGAAAGTCATTGCCGCACGGGAGCGGTTCGAGCACGCGCTTGCGGAGTGGGGCGCTACCCGCGCCCGCTATTGGGAGTTAAAGAAAGGCCAGTGGGAAAATTCTGAAGGGGCCAAACACTGGAAGGAAAAACTCGCCGCCTACGAATCTCGCCTGGATGAAGCGCGCTTGCAGTGGCGCGCCGCTCTCCAAGGTCTCCAAAAAAGTCCGGTCTTATAATCAGAGTCTAAGGTATTTAAGGGCAGGTCGGATTGGCTCCGGTCCAGGAGCAGGTGGCTATTTCCTGCCAGGAAGATCGAGACAGGCTTAAGGTTTTCATCCGGACCGCCGCCGCCACCGTATTGTCGAAGTAAATCGTGTAGTTGGATGAGTTGACTGTCACGGTGTTCGGCGTCATGACCACACCGTGAAACCGGGCGTTCCCTCCGCCATTCAAGCCCGACCCTCCACCTGCATAAACAAAACCATGGACTAGAACACTGCCGGCGCTGCTCAGGGGCGAACAACCGCTGGGAATCGTCGTGCTTGAAGAGGAGACATAACTGGCTGAAACAGCTCCCGCGTAGGTGGCGGGAGATGAGGGATCCATGCAATGATAAGTGGCCCAGTCAGTCGCTGTTTTCCCATACTCCATCCAGGCTTGAGGGGGGATGGCCGTGTTGTAAACTCCCGGGCCCGAACTGTTGGTGCCGCCGTTGCCGCTAATGGTCATATTGCCGCTGGCGAGGATCACATTGCCAACGATAAAGTTCGTCCCTGGGTCTTTCCAGGTCCAGTCTCCCGTTTCAAAGTAATACGTATTCGTACCCAGTGTATCAAGGCAGCCGGTAATATTCGTATTCACTCCACTGCCCGGGGTGTTGTAGCAGGGTGGGCACCCTGCTTGCGGAGTACAGTTATTAAGGGCTTGGTTCTTGTAGTATTGCAAGTCCACTTGAGGCTGCGGCGGGAGGTCGTTTTTATAGGACCACCACTGAAGATTATCTGTGTTCGGCGCCGCGGGATTGGTGTCGACGCCGGTGATGCCGCCGGAGGTATAAAAACGCGGATGCGTGCGTCCGCCCGGATCGATGCTCGTATAAGAAATGACAGCCCCCCATTCGACGTTGACGTTGGCGCCGATGGTGACCGTGTTTCCTGCTGTGATGGCGTTACTCGCTCCACTGGCATTCGTGTAGACAGCCTTGATCGCCCGCAGGTCCTTTGTGCCGTCCGCCGTGGTCGCGCGCCCGACACCTGTGATGGTCAACTGCTGAGCCCCCGGCCCTAGGACGTACCTGATCTGGTATTCTCCCCCGTTAAGGCCCGAGTAGGTCTTGTCGAATTCAAATCCGGTGATGGGAGTCCCCCCTTGAACGTCGTACCACGTGTTAGTGCTGAGCAGCAGGTTCTGATACCCGTGTTCCACCGCGGATTCGGCGAGTTGGTAGGCCCGCGTCGTCCGCTGTTCCTTGAGCGTCCAACGGCTTTCATTCTGGGTGAGCAGAATGATCGAGGGCAGCGCTATCGCTAAAAAGAGAAGAATGCCGATGGCAATAATCAGGATTTGTCCGGACCGGTTGGAGAAGCTCAATTCATGACCCTCACTTTCTCGATCGAAAGCTCGAGCGCCTTATAACCGCCCTCGTAGGTGGCCTTTTCCATGGTCATAGCGACGGAAATGATGGTTGGGTCATCCGAGCGCGGATACGTAAACGCGATGTAATGCAGATTATTGGAGAGTTTCGTCGTGCTTTGAGCCACTTGATAGAGCGTAGTCCCTTGCTGATAAAACTGCATCGGCTGTCCGCCCTCCGTGGTAAAGCTAATCCGGGAATAAGGCGGCTGCCCCGCCACTTGGTTGATCGTGATGCCCGTCGAGACGGCTTGACGGAGAAACCGGTTGATGATGTCGAGCGCCGCCCGCGCGTCGCGTTGGATTTCGATTTTCGCGTTGTGCAGATAATAATAGCGCGTCACTTGCGTCAGCAATTGTGGGCCTACGGAAAAAAGGATGCCCAGAATCGCGACGACCATCATGGTTTCGGTAAGCGTGAAACCGTCGTTGGATTTTAAGCGGGTTTTTACCATGAGAAGTTTTGGCTCACAATCTGTCCCGGCGTGCTCACCGTCACATTATAGGCGGTGCCTCCGTTGCTTTTGGTGACCGTGGGTGTTTGGGCGCTGATCGTGGTGTACCAGCCGTACACCTTGTAGGGCGTCGTCGAACTGCGGACCTGAAGCGTGTAGTTTCCCGTCGCGTCGCTCGAGACCGAGTAATAGCAGGGGTTGCAGGCCGCTCCCGTGGCCCCGCTTTGGGTCGGAGGAAGCGAGCCGGCGATGGACGATGGGCTGGCCACAATCAGCGCGCCCGTCGTGATGACCTGCGTGGAGGCGGCGATGAGCACCTGGCCGGTGATCTCCGCGATTCCGGAAGTAATCGTAAAGGTGGAAATGGTGTTGGTCGTCCCCGTGGAAGCCAGTACGACCGTTGCGGAGGGAGGCGTGACGGTTTCCAACGTGTCCAGCTGAGGAGTGACGATATAGGTGCCCGTCGACAAATTTTGCAGGGAGAAATACCCGGAATTGTCGGAGGCCGCTTGGGCGGTATCTGTGCCGACTGTTTTCACCGCCACGGCCACGCGGCGGGGAAGCGGTGTGTTGGAGCTCGTTTGGAAATAGCCTCTGATGATTCCAGCCAATTCCAGCGTGAAATCCTGGTTGTCATAGAGCCCGCCGGCGACCGTCGCTAACGAACGACTCTGGGTGGTGTAAGCCCGGTTCATGGTGCCGTCGTTCGGGTTGGCGGTGAGCGAGATGGTTCCTGTGGTGGCGAGCAAGAGGTAGGCGCCGCTCACTAAGGTGCCGATCGAACGCCCGTTCGCATCGGACACTTTGACGGGGTAAAGTCCTGCGCCGGTGTTGGAATAGACGTGACCGGAGACAAAGGCATACGTGGTGGTGTTGTTGATCAGTGTGACGGTATTATTCCCCACGGCGGTCCATGTCGGGGTGGTGGCGCCGTTCGGGACACCCGTGCTCACGTTTGTTTGGACGGTGATATTTTGAATTTGCGCGTACAGACCGCTCGAGGAGATATCCATTGTCCAGGTTCCCGTGGCCGCCACCAAGGAAAAAGAGCATACCCGGCAGCCGCCTGCGGCCGCACAGGTGCCCGTGTTGACCGTGGTATCCGTGCATGTCGCGGAGTTGCTCAAAAGATCATTCATATTAACAATGGCTCCCGTCGCGGGCGTTCCTGCGCGTGGAAGCGCCGTTGTGGAAGAGTTGTTCGCGGGGCCCGGGATTGGATTCACATCCAAGAAATTACTTCGGTTGTTGTCCGAATCATAGCCCATGCCATAGGTGGATGAAATGGTTCCCGGGTCGGTCATGCGACCAATCGCTTCGCCGATGCCCATGCCGTTCGGGCTGCCCAGCGGGGTGATAGCGGTTCCTTCAACGGCGTCCGAAGGCGCTGAATGACCCCCGCCTCCTTGATTCCAGGCGACGCTGTCGATGCGGGAGGCGGGCCAAGAGGACCAGTTGAAGCCGCTCCAGCCCGCCAGGTAAGAATTGGAGTTGCCGATGCTGACGCCGCCGGCATCGGATTGCTCGATCGCATGTGAATAGGAATAGAACTTCCAACAGGCATCCGGATTTGTCGTAATTCCAAAAATCGTAATCGGATCGCATGTGAATCCGGCTCCCGGATACGTATTTGTAATGAGGTAATATCTGTTAACCGGGACATAGGTGCTTACATAAATCAAACGGTGGGGCGAGGGGTTGTCGGAGTGATCCCAAGTGATGGGAGCAATGTACGGGTTGTTAACACCCCCGTTGGTTCCGATGTTAATGGGGGCCGTCGTGGGGTTATACAGTTCAATCACTTCGATATTATTGGCCGACCCGGTGGTAGCCACGACGGCGGCGATCACCAAATGGTCCGTCTTATAGATGTTACCTGTCACCGTGCCGCTTGAGATGGGGGATAAAGAGAAATTATAGGGGGTGGCGTTGCCGCTCGTGAAACTTAGATAACCGTTTGTTGTGGAGGTGTAGTAGCCATCGGAGGAAGCCTGGAGCGTGTAGGAGCCCGGGCTGACGCTGAAGCGATAATTGGCACTTCCCGACGTGTCTGCGTAACCATACCAACTCGGGTTGTCAATGACTTGAACGAGAGCTCCCGGAATGGCAACATTGGAGGGTGTTTTGACCCACCCGGACGCAGAAGCGTCCAAGGGAACAGCGGCTGGGTTGGCGTAGAGATTTTGAATCTGCTGATATTTCCATTCAGCTCTTTCTTGCCAGAGGACGTAGACCGTAATTTGTTTTAGAGCCGTATCATCGGATGTCCAGGGCGCCGTAGAAATGACCGATCCGTTTTGATAGGCAAAATCTACACGCGTCTCCCGAATAAACGGAATCCCGCCTTCGATGATCGTTTGGGGCGGGTAATTCCCCGGATCATAAGTGATGACTGGCACATGAGAATCGGCTGTAGGGCTAGTGGTGACCAGGAGCGTGTAATACGACAGATTTTTTAATTTTTCGACCTGCTCCTGCGCCAGATTGGAAGAAAGCGTGCGGCTTTTTGAGAATTGGACCGACGTGGTGATATATTGGAAAGATCCGACAGCCGCCAAAACCCCAATGGACAGGATGAAGGAAGCGATAATCAGCTCCATTAAAGTCATGCCGGACGATCTTTTCATAGGCCCTTATTCCTACAACACTTAAGAATCATTTACAACGAAAAAATATGCTAACAGAAACAATTTACGGAACTATTTTCATGCTTATTTAACAGGCTGTTTTTATGAAAGGGGGGCCGAGGAAACGGGAGTTGGAGAAGAAAGGACTTTTTGGTAAAACTGATGCATTTCCTGGACGGTGCGGTGAACGCTGACCTGAGACTCCGCGGCCAGAGCGGAGCGGATCATCGCGGCGTGCGTCGACGGATCTCGGAGGGACTGCTGTAGCTGTTTGAAGGCGCGCAGGAGACCGTCGGCTTTCGGATGGCCGTGGACATACGGGACCTCAAAGCCGTTGGCGGACTGCCCCTGTTTTTCACGCCCCTGAAATAGGACCGATTCCGGGATGGCCCCGTCGTCGGTGGCAATGACGAGATTCCCGTTGATCTGAGCCTTCATGAATCCGGTTGCCGAGGCTTCGCGGCCGTCGTCGGCCAGCATGATCGCGGCGTCCGCCCCTTGAAAGAGGTGCGGGGCCATCCAGACGTTGAAGTTGTCCAAGAGCACGATCCGTTCCTGTAGCTGACGGTCTTGGCTGATCAGATCAAGCAGGTTGTAGATCATCGTTTGCGCCTGATCGTCGTGCTGGTGAATACGGCCTCCCACGAGGAGCACCAGATCGGTGTCGATAAACTGGCGTTTCAGGGCAGGGTCCTTGCATAGCGAACCCAGAAGATCAATGCGTTTGTAGCCGGTGATCCGGCGGGTCCACAGCACCACCCCTTTGTCCATCACCTGTTCCTTCCAGGTGTGCCAAAGGCCGTAGTGGCGCCACACCCAGTCGAGGAGTTGCTCTTTTTTTGTTTTTTTGAGCTTGAGAAGCTCCGTATCGGGGAGTGAAGCCGCATTCCGGTATTCGGGCGCCTGCCAAATTCCAACGTGCACTCCGTTGGTAATCGATTCGATTTTTCCGGCGTAGTCTTTTAAGGAAGGCATCGCGCGCATGATCTGCACGTGTTTCTTCGACACGCCGAAGACGCCTTCGGAGGCGCTGACGAGAAGACGCGTCACGTCGACATCCCCCCGGTCTCCCGTTCCCGGAAGCGGGACGTAAGAAGCAGCGTCCACTTTGAGCGTCTCGAGAGTGCGCCGCGGCCAAACGGGATGCGCGTATTCCATCGGCGTATGGTCATTGAAGATGTAGCGGGTGTTCGCGAAAAATGGATCCTGTTGGAACTCATCCTTAATACGACGATGATGGGCAAAAAACGTCGGTGTCTCACTTTGCACGATGATATCGGGCGTGAACCCGAGCGTTTTGGCCAGCGCGAGGGCCCCGCGGCCAACGAGCCAGCTTTGGCGGTGCCGAGCATCTTCCGACCAGGCGTTCGGCTGCGGATGCTTCGGCGGAGCGTCTTCTTCGCTGGGGTAGACCACCTGCGTGATCAAAGGACAGTCGAGGAAATAGACCTTGGTCTTTCCGTACGGCGTCTCCCAAACGCGGGCCTTGACGGTCGTCTCATCGAAGAGGGTGATGGAAAGATCGATCCCTGTGTCTTTAAGGAACTCCCGCAGATAAGAGACAACCTCGCGCTTTTCCAGATGAAGCTGGCCCCAATCAAACCAGCTCTGGATCCAGGTCGTTTGGTAGAGGAGGCTGACGCCGAGCACCTCCATGTCTTGTTCCGCTTGCGCGATGATGCGCTCGCGCAGAAGAGGGCCGATGCCACCCACCGAGGTCGACATCGCCGCCTCGCGCGTCGGACGGAATCCGTACCGTTTGTAGAGTGCTTCCAGCAGTTCCGGAGGAAGCGCGATCTCCATGGCGACTTCAAGAATTCGCATCGTGGAAATAATACTATAATCACAACTCCATGAACGTCGCTGCAAAATCAGAAATATCTCGGGCCAATACAATGATGAACCTCCCAGAGCTCGTCAAGGAAATGCTCGTGGCGGTCGGGGAAGACCCGCAGCGCGAAGGACTTCTCCGGACCCAGCAGAGGGTCGCCAAGTCCCTCCGCGAACTCACGAACGGCCACCAAGTCGATGTCGACAAACTCATCAACGACGCGCTCTTCGAAGTTTCGTACAACGAGATGGTCCTCGTCAGGGACATCGATTTTTATTCGCTTTGCGAACATCACCTGCTGCCGTTTTTCGGCAAATGCCACGTGGCGTACATCCCGGATGGCAAGGTGATCGGCTTGAGCAAGATCCCGCGTCTCGTCGAGGCCTTCAGCCGGCGTTTGCAGGTGCAGGAACGGCTCACCTCGCAGATTGCGGAAGTCATTTTAAAGAAGATCAAACCCCTCGGGGTGGCGGTCGTCATGGAAGCGCGCCACCTCTGTATGGAAATGCGGGGGGCCCAGAGTAAGAATTCACCCACCGTGACGAGCGCGATGGTCGGGGTCTTCCGGTCCGACGCGCGCACCCGCGAAGAATTCCTGGGATTCATCAACGGAACAAAACATTAGGAAGCCGAGAACGTGACCCATGAGTGAACCCCTCGTTGGACTTGAAGATGTCGTCATCACCACCTCCTCCATCTGCTTTATCGACGGCGATAAAGGAATCCTTCGTTATCGCGGCTATGACGCCTCTGAGCTGGCCGAAAAATCCACGTACGAAGAGACGGCCTATCTCTTGATTTACGGACAGCTGCCCTCCACGGAGCAGCTCGCCTCCTTCCAGGCGGAGCTTCGGAAAAACCGGCCGCTTCCCGCGGATTTTGTGAAGATTTTGCAGATGATCCCGTACAAGACGGATGCGATGGCCTGGCTGCGCACCGGGGTTTCCGCTTTGGCGTCTTTTGATCCTGAATCGGAAGATAACTCCGAGCCGGCCAACCTGCGCAAGACGATCCGGTTGACCGCCCAGCTCGCCGTGATGGCCGCGGCGATCGAACGCATCCGCAAGAAGCAGCCGATGATGGCTCCCGACCCTCAGCTGGATCATGCCGCGAACTTTCTTTACATGCTCACAGGAAAAAAACCCGACGAGCTATCCCGCCGGGCGATGGATATGACGCTTGTCCTGCAAGCAGATCATGAGCTCAACGCGTCCACTTTCGCCGCCCGGGTCACGACCTCAACACTTTCCGATATGTATTCGGCGGTGACAAGCGCTGTCGGCGCTCTCAAAGGGCCTCTTCACGGGGGCGCCAACCAGCGCGTCATGGAGATGCTTGAGAAAATAGGAACGCCGGAGAAAACGGAATCTTTTCTCCGCGAGCAGTTCGCGGCGAAGAAGAAGATCATGGGCTTCGGCCATCGTGTTTACACCACCACCGACCCCCGGGCGGCTGTCCTTAAGCAAAAGTCCAAGGAGCTCAGTCAAAAAGTGGGTCCCGCCAAATGGTTTGAAATTTCCGAGATTCTGGAAAAAATCATGATTAATGAAAAAAAGATCAATCCCAATCTGGATTTCTACTCTGCCACGGTTTTTCGGTATCTGGGGATCGATACGGATCTTTATCCCGTGATCTTTGCCATCAGCCGCATCGTCGGTTGGTGCACGCACATTATGGAGCAGTACAAGAATAACCGACTCATCCGGCCTCTTTCGCAGTACACGGGTCCGAACGGCCTCCGTTACGAGCCGATCGCCGGTCGCCAATCGGCGGCCGCCCGATAGGTTGTGAAACTCCACGAATACCAGGCCAAAGCCGTTCTCCACGCGGCCGGCGTCCCGATTCCTTCCGGCATACCTCTCCTTAAAAAAGAAGACCTCCCTTCCGTCTTAAAGAAGCTTCCTCCCGGTCCATGGGTCGTGAAGTCTCAGGTTCACACGGGCGGACGCGGCAAGGCGGGGGGAATTTTGAAGGCGCAAACGCCGAAAGAGATTGAAGCGGCCGCCGCGACACTTTTTGGAAAGAAACTCGTCACCCACCAGACAGGCCCTGAGGGAGTGATCGTGCGCAAGCTTTATGTCGAACAGGCCCAGAGCGTTGAGAAGGAATTCTATTTAGCGTGCGTTATGGATCGTGGCAAAGGGTGTCCCGTCATGATGGCCTCCACCGAAGGCGGGATGGACATTGAAGAGCTCGCGAAGACACGGCCCGACGCTCTTTTTTATCAAGACGTTGATCCTTGGACGGGTCTGGCAGAGGACCGCGCGCGCGCTTTGGCACAGCGGATGGGACTCTCCGGGCCGGCGCTCGCTGCGCTGGCTTCCGTGATGGCGAGTTTGGCCAAGGCTTTCCTGAGTTGGGACGCTTCACTTTTGGAAATTAATCCGCTCGGGCTTACCGCGGACGGCAAGGTGATCGCGATGGACGCCAAGATGAGCCTGGATGACAACGCGCTTTTCCGTCACCCCGATGCCCAGAGCTGGCGCGATGCTTCGGAAGAAAACCCGCTCGATGTCCGTGCTCAAAAGGCCGGCGTGAACTACATCGCTTTAAACGGGACGATCGGATGTCTGGTGAACGGCGCGGGACTCGCCATGGCCACGATGGACCTCATCAAATTTCACGGGGGGGAGCCGGCTAATTTTCTCGATGTGGGCGGAGGCGCCACACGTGAGCAGGTGACCGAGGCCTTCCGGATTATTCTCGCCGATTCTAAAGTGAAGGGTGTTTTAGTCAATATTTTCGGGGGCATTATGAAGTGCGACGTGGTGGCCGCCGGAATCGTGGCGGCAGCCAAAGACGTCGGGATGAAGGTGCCGCTCGTGGTCCGGCTTGAAGGAACCAATGTCGACGCGGGACGAAAAATTTTGCAGGACTCGGGGCTCAAATTGGTAGCCGCGAAAGATTTAACGGAAGCGGCGGAGAAAATCGTGGCAGCGGCAAGGTAGCCTCACCCTGGGCTACGCCGTCCCTCTCCCTATGGGAGAGGGTGGTCGCCGCGGCGACCCGGGTGAGGCGGCAAAAAAAATCTATGAGCATCTTAATCAACAAAGACACTAAACTGATCGTTCAAGGGATCACAGGTTCCGCAGGGGCTTTTCACGCCCGCGGTTGCCGGGATTACGGAACGCAGGTGGTCGGAGGCGTGACGCCGGGTAAAGGCGGTGCGATGCTCGACCAGATTCCCGTCTTTAACACGGTGGAACAGGCGGTCAAGGCGACGGGAGCCGACGCCGCGATGATTTTTGTGCCCGCGCCGTTTGCGGCGGGCGCCATCTT
>JBGPLV010000012.1:0-15705 GCA_041486625.1 Elusimicrobiota bacterium | reverse complement strand
GGCTTGGTCGGTCGTCAAATATCGTGGCGCCCCCCAAATCAACGCCGCCAAGGATTTGCGAAAGTGCTCCAAAGGCTGGCCCGGCTCCATCAACGCCAATAACTCATGTCGCATGATCCCCGTCGGTTCAGCCTCGGATTCAGAAACCCGGTTAAAGGCGAGCGGTCCCCACGGGATCTCTTCCGGCTGACGCCGGGGTTCGGTTTCTCCCGGGCCGGCTTCATCTTCGGCTTGTTTTATATCGATCAGGTCGGAAAACCCACGCAAGGCTTCCGCCAGGGCATGATCCTGCGCCAGCGTCCGCAAATCATCATCCGTCAACGTCTCGCCTGTCTTCACGCCGACAATATGCTCAGACTCGTAAAAGCGCGAGCGCAACCGGTCGCGCGTTTTTTGGGACACCCCCGCCTCGCTGTCGCGCTTCAATAGATTGATCAATGTATCGCGGCTGTAGCGCAAACGGGCATTCGGTTCCGTGATGATGGTGAATCCAAATCGCGTGAGCGCCCGCCAGGTATCGTTCGGCAGGTCGCGACGCACCAACAGCTGCATATATCCGTGCTTGCGCAGGACCCGATTGATTTCGGTCAGGACATACACCCGGCGGTCGAGCAGGATGGTCTCGCCGTCTTGCAGGCGGACGGGAATCTCGCCATCGCCGAGGCTCCCGAGAATCCCGGTGACAAAAATGGGCTGGCTCTCCGTTTCCCACGGCAGGCCGTCGAGCGCGTTGGCCGCGTGCATCTCGGTCCGCATGCGTCGGTCTTGAGGTTTGCGCTTCTGAACCCTCGCGACTTCCGCCAGGCCAGCGTGCAATGCCGCGTGCACGGCGTCGGCCGCGGAATAATGAAATTGGTTTACGTCGACGCCAATGGCCTTTAGCGGTTCTTCAATCGCCAAAAGCGCCAGCGCGCCCACGAAAACGTTATCCCCCAAGGCGGCGATCGAGAGCGTCTCGGCCAAAGACAGACCGTATCGACGATTCGGGCTCTGAATAAGACCGAACAACCGCAGAAACGAAACCGTTCGCTTCAAAAAGACGGCGAGTTCACCGAGATACTCGAGTTGAAGTTTGGTCAATCGCGCCGAAGGGCGGACGTCACCTTGCTGCAGCGCCCGATGCGCCATGGTGGTGCGGGCATTGACAATTTGCACTCGCGTCGGGATTGTCTTGCGCTCGCCCAAGTCCAATCCGTCATCCGCCAACCGTCGCAGGACGTCCATCGTTAGATTGACGAAATTGGAGGTCAAGCTCGCCGAACGGCCAAGGTCCCAACGCCGTCTACTCAGAATGCGCTGGCCAAGCACCCGGACGGTGCTGGAATAGCGGGAACCGAGCGTGAGACGCGCCATACCTAAGAGGGCTAAACGGTCATACGGATTGAGCCTAGTGCTAAATTCCGGCTGTTCAAGTAGTGCCGTGAGCACCCGTGGTTGTCGAATGATCGATAAACAGCTCAACAAATACGGTTCGTCGTAATTCGCTTGGTGGATCGCCTGCGTTAAACGTTCCTCCCAATCCGATTCTTCCTGGTCGGTCAAATAGCTATATTTGGCCACCAATTCGTTTCCAATTTGGATGTATTTCTTGGACGATTCATGGACGAAGGCGAAACCCCATCGAATGCGGTGATTGAACGCCGTGCGCGATTCCTGAAACGGATAATAGGTCAAATGCAGCGTCCATCCGATTTTTGCAAATGCGGCTCGACGTTCTCCCGGTTGAAACCCTTTGGAGGGGTCGGCCGGCATGGGTTTGGTCGGCAGGCGTGCGTGGTGTTTCCGAGCGTTCTTTTGAGCGATCCTCAACATCTCGTCTTCAAGCCAGGTTTGGCTCTCGCCCAGAATTTTCTTTCCAGATAGATCCTTGGGGTCTTTGCGAAAAATCTTCTTAAAGCGCGAGCCCAGCCACTTGGGTTTGCGAGGGGTCTGCAGCCCTACGTCATGGGTTAAGGCTTCCAGCGCCCGCAATTCCGGCCGGCTGAGATGCTCGACGTCTTCACTTTCCAAGCGCTCCCGCAAAATCTTGATCAGGAAAAACAACAGCATTATCGGCGGCAGCCCGGCCTGAAGAGTCTGACCGCCATGGTCCATGGAAGCCGCCAAAGTGACCATGAGGCCTGCGCTTAAGAGCCGCAGGTCTCCGAACCGAAAGCGGAAACCCGTATCAGAACATTCACGGGCCGACATCGCAGATTCAAGAAACGCCGCTTGAGCAGTGGGAAGGGTTGGACGATTATGAACGGCCAAGACCCATCGTGGGTCGAGGAGCAACAAGAAAGCCAGAACAACAGCTATGAACCGTTTGAAGAAGAAAGGCATAATTTGGTACGCGCGCGCGTATCAATAAACTACGTCAATAGAGGCGGTTATTCTATGGGACGAATGGCTAGAAATTTAAGACCGACGGGCCTACACAATCGTGGGGCCACGGATCCGAGATTCGGGCCCTTGACATAGCCACATTGTGATGCTATATATGTATCATAGTGATACAGATAATGATTCATTCGGAGGCCGGTTATGAATACACTCTTACTGCGAAATATTCCCCATGAGATTATGAACTTGTTTCGAAAGCGGGCGACCGAGCAAAAAACTAGCTTGAATAAGGCGGTGGTTGGCCTTTTGCAGGAAACGTTCGGACCCGGTGCGTCTAAAAGAAAGATTCATCACGATCTGGATGACTGGTTTGCGAGATCGCCTTGGACAAAGGAAGAGGCGGACGAATTCAACCGCAGGCTGTTTGAAGATCGTCGGCAAAGCGCGGAATTAGCCCGAGAGAAAGAAAAGAGGCGCCGTGAATATTTTGATTGACGCATCCGCCTATATTCTGGCCAGCCGAAATCATGCCGGGGCGGCACGTCATTTTCAGGAGGCGGCCGATCTCTATATGAACGTTGTGGTTTTGGGCGAGTTGCGTTTCGGATATCTGAAAGGGACGAAACGCGAACAAAATGAGCGTCACTTGCAGGATTTCCTGTCCCAGAGACGAGTCCATGTGATCGGTATCGACGATGACACGACCCATTTCTATGCCCGCATCAGACAGGATTTATCCGTCGTGGGAAAAACCTTGGCCGACAACGATCTGTGGATCGCCGCCAGCGCCATGCAGCACGGCCTCTGCATTTTGACAGCCGATACCGATTTTCAAAAAATCCCGCAAGTCATGGTGGAACTCATTACCTCGGAATCCGTCTAAATCCTTCGGAGGACATCGTATGGACCAAAGCATTAAAGTCATTCATGAGAAGGTGACGCAGGCGAGCGTTTTTGTGCAGGCGCTCAAGCAGGAAATCGGCCGGGTGATTGTGGGCCAGGACTACCTGGTCGAACGGATGCTGATCGGGCTTTTGGCCGACGGCCATGTGCTCTTGGAAGGCGTCCCGGGGCTGGCGAAGACCCTCGCGGTGCGCACGCTCGCTCGAGCGGTCGAGACGCACTTCCAACGCATTCAGTTCACCCCGGACTTGCTACCCGCCGATTTGATCGGGACCCAGATTTATAACCCCCGGGACAACCAGTTCACCGTAAAGAAGGGCCCGATCTTTACGAACCTCCTTTTGGCGGACGAGATCAACCGCGCCCCCTCCAAGGTCCAAAGCGCGCTTCTGGAGGCGATGCAGGAGCACCAGGTGACAATCGGTGAGCAGACCTTCCCCTTGGCGGAGCCGTTTTTGGTACTGGCGACGCAAAACCCCATCGAACAGGAAGGGACTTATCCACTCCCGGAAGCCCAGGTGGACCGGTTCATGCTCAAACTGAAAGTGGGTTACCCGACGCGCGATGAAGAACGCCTCATCATGGACCGGATGACAACCGGCAAATCCATCGATATCAAACCTGTCGTTCATCCCAAGGAAATACTCGCGGCGCGGGCTATCATCAACGAGATCTATGTGGATGATAAGCTCAAGAACTACATTCTTGACCTCGTTTTCGCATCACGCTACCCGGAGAAGTTTAAACTGGAGTCCCTCAAGCCGCTGATCGCCTACGGCGGGTCTCCGCGTGCCACGATCTGTATGACCCAGGCGGCCAAGGCCTACGCCTTCCTGCAGGGTCGCGGCTACGTCACGCCCGAGGATGTGAAGTCGATCGGGGCCGATGTGCTCCGGCACCGCATCCTTCTCACCTACGAGGCCGAGGCGGAAAACACCACCTCGGAGGACATAGTTACGAAGTTGTTTGCGGCGGTGGAGGTGCCGTGATTGTTAACCCGTGAATTAATTTCTCAGGTTCATCGCCTCGAAATTAAGACCCGGCGTCTCGTGAACGAGATCTTCTCCGGCCAGTACGAGTCCGTTTTCCGGGGGCTCGGAATGGAGTTCGCCGAGGTGCGCGAGTACGTCCCCGGCGACGAGATCCGCTGGATTGACTGGAACGTCACAGCGCGCATGGGCCATCCTTACGTGAAGAAATTTATGGCCGAGCGCGAGATGACCGTCATGCTGATGATCGACGGGAGCGCCTCCCTCCGCTTCGGGACCGCCCAAAAATGGAAATCCGAGCTGGCGGCGGAAGTGGCCGCCGTTCTTGGCTTTTCCGCGATTCGAAATAACGATAAGGTGGGCCTCTGCCTTTTCTCCGATCACGTCGAGAAATTTATTCGTCCGCAGAAAGGTCGCTCCCACACGCTGCGCCTGGTACGGGATATCCTGGAGTTTGCGCCCCGGCGCGTCGCCACCCGGACGGACGAGGCCCTGCGTTACCTCAACCGCGTGCTCAAGCGTAAGGCGGTGGTGTTTCTCTTATCCGATTTCTATCAAGTCGATGAACGCTTGCTCGCCGTCACCGCTAAGCGGCATGACCTCATTGCGCTCCAGATCCGGGACCCCAGAGAAGAATCTCTTCCGGATGCGGGACTCCTGGAGCTCCGGGATGCGGAGACCGGAGAGACGCTCGGCGTCGATACGTCGGCCCGCGCCGTTCGCCGGCGTTTTGAAGGAGAGTCGCACTCCCGGCAGAAACACCTCGAAAGCCTCTTGAGACGCCATGGCATTGACCATATTGTCCTTAAAACGGATCGGTCATTCGTGATCCCCTTGCTTCGCTTCTTCCAAAGCCGTGTCAAACGAATTCGCTAACTTAGAAGCGCCTTCCGTTCAGGCCCAGGTCGATCCCACCACGGCCAAGCTCGGCGATTTAATCACGCTCAGTATTCGGGTGACACATCCTCAGGCGCTTGCAGTGGACGCACCGGCGTTCACGAAAAGCCTCGGCACTTTCGAAGTGTATGCCAGTACCCGTCTGGCCGCGGAGATGAACGGCGACAAGGCTGTCGAGCGGTTTCAGGCGTCCCTCCAAAACTTCACGACGGGCCAGCAGGTTCTTCCCGGTTTGGAAGTGCCCTACCGGGATCCGATGGGAAAAGTTCATTCGCTGAAGACTCCGGAACTCACGGCCACGATCGAGGAAATTCCGCCCGGGCCGAAAGACAAAGAGGACATCCGCGGTATCAAAGGCGTGATTGGCCCGACCGCCTGGTCTCCGTGGTGGTGGGTTTTACTCGGCGTGGTCGTAATCGGCGTGGCGGCTTACGCGTGGATGAAACGGCAGAAGATCATCCAAGGACCGCCGCCCCCGCCGCCTGTCCCGGCAGACATCACGGCCTTCGAGAAGCTGCAGAAGCTGGCGCAAACGGATTGGCTCGCCACAGGGAAAACCAAGGAGTACTACATCGCGATATCGAATATTTTGAGAGAGTATTTGGAAAAAGGCTTCAGTGTCGCGGCGCTCGAGAGGACCACCAACGAGCTGATGCGGGATCTGCGAAAGAAATCGGAAATCTCGACAGAACGTCAAACCGAGCTCAGAGAATTGCTGGACACCTGCGATCTCGTCAAGTTCGCCAAACTTCGGCCGGAAGCCGATGAAGGGAAAACCGCTCATGCGGCCGCGGTGAAGTTTGTGGAACAGACCCGGGAGATGATGCCTCACCCGTCCCACTCCGCTGGCGCGTCGGGTCCACCCTCTCCCGACCGGAGAGGGGCGCCGAAGGCGGGGGTGAGGCTTCCATGAATTTCGCCAACCCCTCAGCCTTTCTGCTTCTTCTGCTCCTGGGGCTGTTGATCTGGCTCAGAGAAAAAAAAGCTCATGTTTTTCGCGCGCGGCTTCCATTCCCATCGTTTGATCTCGTGAAATCCTTGCCTGGCACCTGGCGGACCCGGTTGCGTCAAATTCCCGCCTCCCTCATATATGCCGGCTTGGTTCTTTGTATCGTGGCGCTCGCTAGACCGCGGACCATTATGAAGGGGGAAGAGGCGCACGCCCGCGGAATCGACATTATGATTGCGCTCGACACCTCGGGTTCGATGCGTGCGCTCGATTTTAATCCCAAGGACCGCATGACCATGGCCAAGCAAGCGACCATAAGTTTTATCTCGCACCGGCAATTCGATCGGATTGGGCTGGTGGCCTTCGCCGGCGTGGCCCTGCTCCAGTGTCCGATGACGCTGGATTACGGCGCGCTTCTAGAGTTTCTCGATCAAGTGGAAGTAGGTATCACGACAACAGAAAATACGGCGATCGGGACCGCCATCGCGACTGCCTCGAATCACCTGAAGCGCAGCACGGCGAAGAGCAAAGTGATTATTCTCGTGACCGATGGCCGCAATAACTCCGGCGAGATTGATCCCGTGACGGCCGCCAAAGCCGCCGCGAGCCTCGGTATCAAAATTTACGCCATCGGTGTGGGAGTTCGAGGCCAATCCGTCATCCCCGTCGACACGGCGTGGGGAAAACAGCTCGTTCCCATCCAGGAAGATCTTGACGAACCCGCCCTGGAGGAAATCGTGCACGAAACCGGGGGACGCTATTTTCGCGCGGCCAGCGCCAAAGAATTTAATGAGATCTTCAGCGAGATCGACAAGCTTGAGAAAACCGAGATCAAAGGCCCCAGCATCCAAGAGTACCGGGATCATTATCTCGGGTGGCTGATCGTGGCGATGGTCCTATTAACGACAGGGTATGGATTACAAATGACGGTATGGAGAGCGGTGCCATGAACTACTTCGCGTATCCATCGATGCTTGGATGGCTCGTGGTGGTTTTGGCGGTAGGACTGGCTGGCGGTTGGTTGCGACGCCGACGCCTGAAAGTACTTCAAATCTTGGGCCAACCTTCGACTATCCAACGCATGTTCCCACAGGGGCTTTCTCGCCGTCGCCGCTGGGCCCGTGGTCTCCAAATGGCGGGTCTTTTATGCCTTGTCGTGGCCTTAGCCGGGCCACTGATCGGCTCAAAACTTGTCGAATTCAAACAGAAGGGGCTCGATATCTTCATCGCGGTGGACTGCTCACTTTCGATGCAGGCCGAAGACTTCAAGCCCAGCCGGATGGCGCATGCCAAGCTGATTTTGGGTCAGCTCATCGACAAGTTGACCGGCAGCCGCATTGGGATCATCGCCTTCGCGGGTCAGGCCTTTGTCGAATGTCCTCTTACGGTGGATGAGAATGCCGCCAAGGATGTTTTGGACACCATCGATGTGGGCACGGTCCCTATCCCCGGTACGGTGATCGGCGACGCCATCCGCGTCGCGATCAAAGGACTCAAAGCCGGCGAAGGCCAGAACCGAGTTCTGGTTCTTCTAACGGATGGAGAAGATCACAACAGTGATCCTAAAGGAGCGGCGAAAGACGCTGCGAAGGTCGGCTTAAAGATCTATCCAATTGGCATCGGGACCCGGGAAGGAGAACCTATTCCGATTCTGGATGATCAGGGACATCGAACCGGCTATAAACGCGACAAAAAAGGGGATGTGGTGTTAAGTCGACTGGACGAGGCGACCCTCCTGGATCTCGCGCATACTTCAGGCGGCGAGTACTTGCGGGCGAGTCCCGTTGGTGATGAAGTGGAAGAACTCGCGAGGCGCCTCGACCTACTCCAACAGGGCGATCAGAAAACGAAGTTATTTAACCGCTTTGAAAATAGATACCAATGGCCACTCGCGTTTGGGTTGGTATTGCTGTTGGCCAGTCTGGCGATACCGGAGATGGGATGGAAAAAGTGACCCCTCATCCGGCCTTCGGCCACCTTCTCCCTAAAGGGAGAAGGCAAACCGTGCTTTGCCCTCGCCCTTTAGGGAGAGGGCGCCCGAAGGGCTGGGTGAGGGCTTTTACATTGTGTACTTTATTTTTTTTACCGTACTATGCGTTCGCCTCACCTTCCCAACTCAAAGAAGGCAACCGCCAATTCAAAAACGGCCATTATGAGGAGGCGCTCAAACTGTACGAGGACGCGCTAATTGATACTCCGTATTCGAGCATTCTGCATTTTAACGCCGGAGATGCCTCGATGATGATGGGCGAGTTTCCGAAGGCCGAAGTTTCTTATATGGAGGCGGCCAAGTCGGCCAATCCGGTGCTCAAAGGCGCCAGCCACTACAACCGGGGGAATGCCTTGTTCTACCAGGGAAAGTGGGACGAGGCGGTCGAGGCGTACAAGGACAGCCTACGCGCCAACCCTCGCGACGAAGACCCCAAGTATAATCTGGGTGTCGCCCTGAAAGCGCTGAAAAATCCTCCTCCGCCCAAATCAGGACAAGGCAAGCAGGACCAAAAAAAAGGAGGAGCGGGGGATAAGAAAAAAGACGAGCGGGAGAGCGGGCGAGAAGCGAATCAGCCAAAGCCCGGCCAGATGAGTAAAGAAGACGCCGAACGGTTATTGGCGGGCGCCGGCGCCGGTGAGAAGAAAAAATCGCAGCAGAAGGTTCCGAAGGGCGAGGTTCCACACCCAGATGAAGATTGGTGAAATGACTCACAACGTCATTCCCCGCGGTCGTAGGCGGGGAATCCATCATGTTTTTATGGATCCCCGACAGAGGCATTCGGGGATGACGACCTTTTTTGCTGCCTTGTTTTTTTCTTGCGCCTTTGCATATGCGGCGGATTTTCAGGTGAGCGTGTCCCTCGACCGCAATCAAATCGCCTTGAATGAACAGGCGGTTCTCTCCCTCACGATCTCCGGCTCGGGCGGCGACCTCCCCCAACCCCAGCTTCCTGGTCTTTCCGATTTTCAAATCTACAACGCGGGACGGTCCCAGAATTTCACTTGGATCAACGGGAAAGCTTCGGCCAGCGTGACCTACAACTATGTGCTTACTCCGCTGAAAGAGGGAAAATTCATGATCCCTCCCATTCACGTTCAGTTCCAGGGTCAAACGAGCGAGACCCAAGCTCTGGCGCTTGAGGTGGTCAAAGGCGACGCCTCCGCCATCCCCCAGGGATCCGCGCGGCCGGAAGGCGCCGAGCGTCCCGCTCAAACGTCCTCCGGACCTCCCGCCGTCTTCATCACAGGGACGGTCGATAAAACATCCGTCTACGTGGGCGAGCCCATTACCTTTACTTTTCGGCTATATAACCGCGTACAACTCCTGAGCCGCCCGAGTTATCAGCCACCCGAGATGACCGGCTTCTGGACGGAGGATCTCCCTCCCCAGCGCAACTTTACCCTCAGTGTGAAGGGCATTCCCTACAACGTCACGGAAGTTCGCACCGCGCTTTTCCCGAGCGTTCCGGGCAAAGCGCGCGTCGGCTCAGCGGGCCTCACGGTGAATCTTGAGAACTTTGGGTCTGACCCGCTGGGCTCCCAGTTCTTTGCGCAATTCTTCGGCCGTGGCGAGGAGAAGGTTTTGCGCACCGACCCCATCGCGATCACCGTCCGATCGCTGCCGGAGCCGAAACCGGCCGAGTTCAAGGGAGCCATCGGGCAGTACACATTGAGCGCTCAGGTGGATAAGGAGAAGATTGCCGTCGGCCAGCCGATCACCTTGACGCTCACGGTGTCTGGCCGAGGGAATATCAAATCGCTGCCGGATCTCTCCTTACCGGTCCTGACGAATTTCCGCACGTTCGACGCGAATGCCGCAACCAATATCGAGAAGAAAGAGGGTGAGGTGGCGGGCTCCAAAGTCTTTAAGACAGTCTTAATTCCGACCGTCTCAGGGGAACTCACGATTCCCTCCATAGCGTTCGCGTACTTTGATCCCTCGGCGCGCGCCTACCGCACCGTGCGATCGAGGCCTGTCACGGCGCATGTCACGCCCGGCTCCAACGGTGCGGCGGGAGCCACGGCCTACACGCCGCCAATCCCGGGAGCGCCAAATCCTGAGCCATCCTCGACGCCCGGCATCAAGCTCCTGGGAGAGGACATCCGCTATATCCGGGCGCCCGGAACGATCACATCCAAAGGCGAGCCCTTATACCGAAGGACCTGGTATCGGTGGTTTCACTTGATTCTCCTCGGGTTTCTGGCGCTCGGTGGGCTCGTGCGGCTTTATTACCGGCTGTTTATGTCGAATACCGCTTTATATCGCTTTCGCAAAGCGCGGGAACAGTCCGTGGTCGCCATTAGGAAGACGGAAGATTTTTTATCCAAGAATGACATCAAAGGGGCGGGAGGCCATTTGGCTGACGTGCTCCAGGATTTTCTTGCCGCCAAGCTCGGCGTCGAAAACAAAAGTCTGTCGCTCCGGGAGATTGTGGAGCGCCTGAAGTCCCGCGGGCTCCTCAGCCACACCGGCGAGAAGGTGCGCAATATCTGGGAAACATTGGATCTGTATCAATTCGCCCCGGCGCAGGTGCGGCCGGAGGAAGTCCGCGCCGCGATGCAGACGGTCGAGCATGTCATCGAAGAGGTCGAGAAGGAAATTCAGTGGACGAATTAACAGAAACGCAGATCCCGGAACGCAGAACGCAGAACGCCAATCGATGGATAACGTTCAGCGTTCTGAGTTTCGCGTTGTGCGTTTTGAGTTTTCGTTGGGTCCAAGCGGAATCGCCGCAAGATCTCTTCCATACGGGAAACGTGCTCTACGCAGAAGGGAAATTTTCTGATGCGGTACAGAAATACGAGACAGCGAGCGCCGGTTTCAAAAGCTGGGTATTAGAGTACAACCTCGGGAACGCCTACTACCGTGCGGGACAGACGGGCAAAGCGATTCTCCATTATGAGCGGGCTTTTCGGATGAACTCAGGACAACCGGACGTGATCTACAACCTGAATCTGGCGACGAATAAGGTTGGCGATCCCGAACTTCCGCAAGGCGCGCTGCCCATCCTTGCGTGGAGGCTCTTCTACATTCTTTCCATCAACATGCTGACTCTTCTCTCCTCGCTCGTCTTTATTTTCCTCTACGCGGCGGCGGGGTTTGCCCTTTTCGGACGCCGCTTCGTTAGCGATGAACTCGTCTTGGGAATGAGTCTTCTGTTTGTGACGCTCACAGGATGGCTGGGAGTTCGGATTTATATACTCGAGAAGCCGGAAGGCGTGGTCGTGACATCCGTTGCCGAAGTGCGCTCCGGCCCGAACATGACTTATCCCACCAACTTCACCGTCCCGGAAGGCCATCGCGTCATCCTCTTGAAGGAGCAAGAGCCCATCCAGGGGTGGCTTGAAATCGGCGTTCCGCAGGAGGGCCTGAAAGGCTGGGTCCCCGACACCTCCGTTGAAGTCATTTAAGAAGGCCCAACAATTTCCATGGGTCCATCAGCCCCCCATTTTTAGCCTTTCGCTCCATTTTCCCGCTCGACTGAACCAGTTAAAATGTCGCAATGAAGCAAGCGACTCTAATCATCGGCTTATTGGTTGTTCAATGCTACCTCGTCGATCCTTCAACCGCGGGTCGGTTGGCATGCATCTTCGTGAGTGCGTTGGCGGTTGCGAGCCTGTTTGCAAACATCTACGCGGAATAACAACTAAGCTCAAGCTAACCTGCCCAGTCCTACGCTGATATAATCCTTTCCGTGCTGAAGGATCCCACCGCCCTATTTCGGCAATGGTTCGGAGCCGCTAAGCGATGCAAAACCATCGAAGACGCGACCGCCATGTGCCTGTCCACCGTTGATCTACAGGGCTTCCCGGATGGGCGGATGGTGCTCCTGAAAGATTTCGACGAACGCGGATTTACCTTTTACACTAACCTTCATTCCGTCAAAGGACTCTCCCTCAAGAAAACTCCCACAGCGGCCCTCACCTTCCACTGGGCGCCGCTCAAAAAGCAAGTGCGCATTCAAGGGAAGACCGAGATCGTATCGGATGCCGAGGCCGACGCCTATTGGAAAACCCGTCCTCGTCTTTCTCAGCTCGGGGCCTGGGCTTCCAAGCAGAGCGAAGTGCTTCCGAGCCGCGCCCGGTTGGTTGCCGAGGTCGCTCGCCTGGCCTTAAAGTTCAAATTCGGGCCTGTCCCCAGGCCCCCCTTCTGGACCGGAATCCGAGTTATCCCTCATAGAATCGAATTTTGGCAGGGTCGCTCCAACCGCCTCCACGACCGGATTTTGTACAGCAAGAAGAACGGACAATGGCAAATCCAGAGGTTATATCCATGAGAATTGTAGGGGCGCACGGCTGTGCGCCCTGCCATGTATAATCCCGGATAAGCAAGCCATGAGACACCACCCTTCCCTTACTCGCCAGGATGTAGAGGATCGAGGCCCATCGAAAATCTCTGCAATGATCGCTGCTGAATTCTGGCAGGCCGCGCAAAAAGCTGAATTTCGAGAAGATGCAATTTCATGCTACCACCGTGCCAGAGAACTTATGGGAGTTCTTGAAACAATAGATTTAGGATCAACGGCCATCAAACTTGCTCCATTTTATCGTCTATGCGCTATGCAGAAACTTTTCCGAGAAGATCGATTACAACCATCTTTTGTTAGACATTTTGCTGCCGTCACTGCCAAGGCCTTCGATCGGGCCGCCGAGGAATTTGCACATGCTTGATCTCAAGTGGATCCGAGAAAATCGCCCAGCATTGGAGAAGATGCTGAAGGACCGTCGTTCCAAGCTGGATGTCGGACCACTCTATACTTTTGACGCCGAAAGGCGGAAAGTCCTGGGAGAGCTTGAAAAGCTCCAAGCCGAGCGCAATAAATCAGCCAACCAAATCGGCCGAGTGAAAGCCCAAAAAGGCGATGTCGCTACCCTCCTGAAAGAAGTCGAAAGCGCCAAGGGCGAAATCAAAGCGCTCGAAGCGAAGCTGGGCGACGTCGATCCCAAACTCAACGATCTCCTTCTGCGCATTAACAATGTGCCGGACCCTTCCGTTCCGGTGGGTGCCTCGGCGGCCGACAACAAAGTGCTGCGGGAAGTAGGAAAGCCGTCAGTCCTCAGCTTTCAGGCCAAATCACACCTGGAGATCGGCGAAAAACTCGGAATTTTAGATTTTAAGTCCGGCGCGAAGCTATCGGGTTCGGGTTTTCCCGTCCTGCGCGGGCAAGGGGCGGCGCTGGAGCGCGCACTCATCAGCTTCATGCTGGATGTCCATACCAAAGAGCATGGCTATACGGAGATTTTCGCGCCCTACCTGGTGACACCGCAGTCCATGGAGGGGACCGGCCAGCTACCTCGCTTTGAAGAGGAGTTGTTCAAGTGCGAACGAGACAACCTGTACCTCATCCCCACGGCGGAAGTGAGCGTGACAAACTTGCATCGAGACGATGTGTTGGATGAGAAGGAGTTGCCGAAAAAGTACGTTTGCTACTCCGCTTGCTTCCGCCGCGAGGCCGGTTCCTACGGCCAGGACACGAAGGGACTCATCCGCAACCACCAGTTCAACAAGGTGGAGTTGGTTCAGTTCGTGAAGCCGGAGGATTCGATCGAGACGCTGGAGCTGCTTACGGCCAACGCGGAGAAAATTCTCTATAAACTCAAGATCCCTTACCGCGTTGTAGCGCTGTGTACGGGAGACCTCGGGTTTGCTTCGGCTAAGACCTACGATCTCGAAGTTTGGATGCCGGGCGAAAAGCAATGGCGGGAAATCTCTTCCTGCTCGACTTTCACGGACTTTCAGGCGCGGCGGATGAATATCAAATTTAAGCGCGCGGACGGCAAAAAGGAACTGGTGCACACCCTAAACGGCTCCGGCATCGCCATCGGTCGCACCTTCGCCGCCATCCTGGAAAACTTCCAGCAATCCGACGGGTCCGTGCTGATTCCCGAAGCGCTGAAGCTCTACTTCGGCTCCGACCGCATCCTTCCCCAAAGCTGATATAGGCTGTTACTTTTGTTGCGAATCTTCCGCGATCAGGGAAAGAAGCTCTTTCCCAAAGACCCGACATTTCCGCTCGCCCATACCCCAAACAGAGAGCAGCGCGTCCATCGTTTGCGGGCGTAAAGCACAGAGCTCGTCCAAAGTGCGGTCCCAGAAGAGGGTGTAGGGCGGCGTTCCCATTTCCCGGGATTTGCGGAAGCGCCAATCGCGAAGCGTCTCGCGCAGCCCAACATTTTCTTCCAGGAGAAGAGACGGCGTGGAGCGTGGCGGCGAGATCTTGCGGGACTTTTTCGGCGGCGGGGACTCCCAGGAACCCAATCGTGCCTGGCTCCGGTTGTGCATGATTTCACGACCTTCATCGGTGACGGCGAGAACGGGATAGCGCAGGCCTTCCTGCCGCAGATATCCCTGGCGGATGAGCGCTTGGACCATAGCTTGAACCTGGCGTTTTGTCATGGACTTCAGGCGGCCATAAGTGGGCAGTTGCTCATGTCCGTAGCGGCGGATCTGGACCGTGTCGCTTCCGGTGACAAGATCTGCCAATTGGCTGCCGCCGAAGCGGCCCTGGAGACGCGCCGCTCCCGACAGCAGAATGCGGACGGTTTCCTGGGTTTTGTCATCCACCGGCGCGGCTTCCGGCGTTTGGCAGTTATCGCATCGGCTACAACCCGAGGGAAGAGTCTCCGCATCTCCGAAATAATCCATGATCGCCTGCTGGCGGCAACCGGCCCCGTACGCGTAGCGGCGCATCAGGTCCAGTTGATCTTGCCGATGCTTTTCCCACGCTCCCCGTTTTTCCGTCGGCACCGACTCCACGGACTGCCGGTTGAAGAACTCATGGATCGCCACGTCGCCCGGGCTGTGCAGAAGCAAGCACTTCGCCGGCAGGCCGTCGCGCCCTGCGCGGCCGGCCTCTTGGTAATAGGCTTCCACGGTCCCCGGCAGCTGGGCGTGAATGACGCAGCGCACATCCGGCCGGTCCACGCCCATTCCGAAAGCGTTAGTCGCCACGATGACCACTTGCGCGTCATCGCGGAAATGCCGGTGGGCTTCTTCGCGGACATCGGCCTCCAGCCCCGCGTGATACGCAAAAGCCGGACGTCCCGCGCTCCGAAGGTCTTCGGCCAGTTCGTCCACCCGCTTTCGCGAGGAGCAATACACAATCGCCGCGCCGTCAACAACCGTTTCCTTCAGGATGATCTCTCCGCGGCGCCGTTCGCTGGCTTCCATGAGGGCGGCAAAAGAAAGATTCTGCCGGTAGAATCCATGAACTCGTACGAGCGGTTTCCGTAATTTAAGATTGGCGACGATTTCCTGCTGCACCCGCGGCGTCGCGGTGGCGGTGAAAGCCGCGATGGGAATATCAAAGAGTTCTTTCAGCCGGCCCAGGCTCCGGTACTCGGGCCGGAAATCGTGTCCCCATTGCGAGATGCAGTGCGCCTCGTCGATGGCGATGAGGGATAGTTGTCGTTTGGCCAGCAGGTCCGGGAAACCGGCAACGCGTAGCCGCTCCGGCGCGATGAACAGGAACTGCAGCTTGCCGCTGAGGTAATCGAGGCAAGCCTGGCGCGAGTCGGCGCGGGGGCGGCCGGAATGGATGCGCTCGACGGCGAGGCCCAGTTCCTTGAGCTTTGCCACCTGATCTTCCATCAAGGCAATGAGCGGGCTGATCACGAGCGTGGTCCCGCTGCGCGCGATGCCCGGCAATTGGT
>JBGPLV010000011.1:0-15843 GCA_041486625.1 Elusimicrobiota bacterium | reverse complement strand
GACCACGAGCGCCTCGCGCGGGCCGAGGGCGAAGGCGATCAGCACCGTGACCGAGAGCGTCGCCAAGAAGACATGGAACAGGAGCTCGTCCGATTTTTCTTTGGCGGTTTGGCCGTAATTCCGGGTGAGCGTGATGGAGAGCCCCGACGGAAGAAGAGATTTGGCTTGTTCGACGCGTTTCATCACCTCATTGGCCACGATGATCGCGTTGGCGCCCTTCCGTTTGGAAATAGACAGCGTGACCGCGGGAACAGGAGTCCCCTTAGCCTGGGTAAAGACCTCCTGCTCCGTTTCATCCGGCCCGTCGCGCACCTCCGCGATATCACCGAGCGATACCGGTTCGCCTCCTGAGGTGCCCACCACGACCCGCCTCAAGTCCTCGATGGAGTGAATGAATGCGTCTGTTTCAACCACGGTCAGTTCGTTGCCTTGGCTCACGTGGCCGGCGGGAAGGCGCTTATTGGAAGATTGGATGACCCCCGCGATTTCGAGCGGGGTGAGGCGATACGCCGCGAGTTTCTCGGGATTAAAGTGCACCAGGAACTGACGGCGGCGGCCGCCGATAATAGTGGTCTCGGAGACGTTCGTCACGGCGCTGATTTCCTGTCGAAGCGTCGCGGCCGCGCGGCGCAGTTCTAGAGGGGTTATCTCTGCCTCACCCGGCTGGCGACCGCCCTCTCCCTGAGGGAGAGGGGTGGGGTGAGGCGACAATGTCAACGCCAGAATCGGAACATCGTCGATCGAGCGCGGCTTGATGAGCGGCTGGCCGGCACCCTGGGGAAGAAAATCGAGGTTCGCGAAGGTTTTCGTGTAGACGCGGGTCATCGCCTCTTCGGGATTGGTCCCTACTTTGAAGCGCACGATGAAGAGGGCGAAGTTGGGCTCGGCGGTGGTGTAGATGTACTCCACATCCGGAATCTCCCAAAGCTTACGCTCGCCGACGTTAATGACCCGTTCCTCGACTTCGCGCGCGCTCGCGCCGGGGAAGGGGACAAAGACATCGAACATCGGGACTTTGATCTGCGGCTCTTCTTCTCGCGGCAGGTTCAGCGTGGCCAGCGTCCCGGCGCCGATGGCCGCCAGCGCCAAAAGAATCGTGAGCTTGGAGCGGATAAATGTCTTGGCCAGCCGACCTGCAATACCCAAATGCTCATTCATGGTTTAATTTGCAGGCATTCCGATATTTTTCGGATGGTCTCGTCATCCAGGGTCCCAATCGCGGCTGAAAGCCGCAGATATCCCGAGTGCAATTGAAGGAGCGTTTGCCAGTAGGACGCCTTGGCCCTGGCCAAAGCTTCTTCCGCCCGCAGGACTTCCATAATGCTTTGCCGGCCGGAGCGGTACAGCGGTCGGAAGAGCTGCAAAGATTTGGCGGCATTCTCGGCCGCTGCCTTTACCGCCGCCAGATTTTCGACAGCCGCTTGATAGGATTGCCAGGCTTGACTGACTTCGATTGTCACGGACTCTTCAGCGGCCTTTTCCGCATCGCGTGCCGCGGCTTCGCTCGAGGCGGCCCGCACACGCCGCGCCAAATAGCTCGGGTCGCCAAACGGAAGATGAGCGGCGACACCGTAAAGATGATTGGAAGGGTTGGAGTTAAAGTCGTTCGTGTTTGTCTCAAGACTCGCAAAGCCTTCCACGCGCGGAAGGACGGTCCGGCGGGACTGTTTGGCGCCTTCTTCCGCCAGGGCGGCCTTGGAAGCGGCGGCCGCCAGGTCAGGTCTTCGCGTCATGGCGAGGTCTTGCGATTCCTTCTCCGAAGGAACGGCGTAGACCGCTTCGGCCAAAGTTCCTTGGATGGTTACATCGCTTTGGCCTGAAAGAATTTGCAGCTGCGACCTTGCGGCGCGATCCTGCCCTAAAACCTGTCCTTTCCAGCTTTGGAGCCCCCCGTAAATCGCCTGAGCGGCATAGTAGTCCGAACCCAGAACAACGCCTCGTTCTTTAAGCCGCCGCGCGTCTTCGAGTTCATCCTTCGAGGCCGCCAGCCGTTCATCGAGTTCCTTGAGGAGCTCTCGCGACGCCATCAATTGGAGGTATGCCGAAGCCGCTTGCAGGCGAAGGGCTTGAGCGGTCCCCTCCCGGCCGCTGCGGGCCTCATCGGCCGCCAACTCACTCTGGCGGGCCGCACTCGTGAGATCAAAGCCTGTAAAAAGGGGAACGCCTAAGTCCAAGCCGCTCTTGATGTTCGTGAGGTCGCCCGGATGATTGAGCGAGTCGATCGCAAAGTTGCCCGGGCCGAAGCGCCCCTGCTCCATGAGGGAACCAAAGACGTAAACCGGTTGATCGCCGCGGGTGAGGGAACTGCGTGCGGATAGGGCTGGCAGGCGCTTTCGTTCGGCCTCGCGCCGCCCCGCTTCGGCTTCATCAACACGCGCCTGAGAGGCCCGTAGTCCGGCATTGCGCGAAAGGACGGTATCGACAAGGCGCTCCAGGGGGAGAGTCTCTCGCGAAACATCGGCCCTGCTCCATCCGCTTAAGGCGAACGCGAGCAGCAGCATAAGAAGGATCCGTTTCATTCTGGTTTCAGTCTAGGAAGCCGTAAGGGATTCTACTATGACGAGGCTCATAGATTGACCTGAAAATCCATCCGCTCTAAGTCGTTTATGACAGCGGTCATGCGCGCTCTTCCCATCAAAGTTCCATAATAAGACCAAGGGGCACCCATGTTGAAAGTTCGTTTAGCACGAGAAATAACCCGGTGGAGATGGTCCGTCATGCAGGTCGCTTCTGGCCGGGGCGGGCCTGATGCGGTGCACCAACTCCGCGTGCTCACCCGACGATGCCGGGAGGGGTTCCGGATCTTTGGATACAAAAACGAAGCGTTTGCCCGGTTCAGCCACACTCTGGGACCGGCGCGGGATGTCGAAATGCTTTGTCAGCGTTTATCCGAAAAGCGGCATCCGTCACCGGAACGCCGCCGCTTGCTGCGCCTCTTCGATGAGCGGCGCAACGACCTGCGGCGGCGACTAGCGCAAAAGCTGCGCTCGCCGAATGTGCGGCGGCTCGGCGATTTACTTCAGGAGACGCTGCGGAAGATGCCTCCTCAAAGTGGCAACGAAAAAGTTCTGGCGCGCGCCGCTCTGCGCAAAGCCTATAAGCGCTTGCGGCGTTTGTGGAAGAAGCGGCCGAAGAAACCGGAGAATGCTTACCTGCATCCCTTACGCCGGGCCATCCGTCGACTGCGCTACACGTGCGAGCTGACCGCTCCTATCGGCGGTAAGCGTTTAGCGCGCTTGGCGAATCGGGCCATTCACTGGCAGCGGCTCCTTGGGGACTATCAGGATGCGTTGATTGCCCAAAGGCTCCTCCATCCCATACGGCAACACGAAGCCCGGTTCCTGACAAAAGATTTTCAAAGACTTGAGAAAAAAACCGCCGCACGGTTCTGGAAGAAGTGGCATCACGGCGGCTGGCGCAAACTCCAGCGCCAAACGAAAAAAGCGCTGGCCATCCGCCTCTATCTATGATGGGTATCATAGTCGGAGAAAATGGATGTTGTTAAACTAAACTCGAAACAGGGCATGGAGGTGGCGTCATGAAAATTGTGAGAATCCTAGTTCCGGTGGACTTTTCAAAAGGCTCTGAGCTCGCGTTTGATTGGGCGATGCTCCTGGCGTCGAAATCCCGAGGAGCCACGATCTATTTGCTTCACGTTTCCCCTTCGAAGGCGGAGCAGAAGGCGCAAGGATTCGCGGGCGTGGGCTATCTCATGGAAGAGGAGCAGGCCAAGAAAGCGATGGAGGAATCGCTCAAGAATCTTCCGGGCGGCGTCGTGGGTTTTTCTCTTTTTGCCAAAGGCCGGATCCCGGAAGTGATCGAGAAGCTCTGTCAAGAAAAGTCGATTGATCTGGTGATCATGACCACGCGCGGCCGCCGCGGCATGGAGCCCCTCTTGCCCGACAGCACCACCGAGGAGACGGTGCGGGTCGCACCCTGCCCGGTCCTGGTACTGCACCAGAACTCCAAAATTCCTGCCAGCGGCCAGGCGGCTTCAAGCGCCGGGAAGAAGGGTTGACCGTTTTCCAACCAAGCTAGGCAGGGGAGAAGGTGGTGAACCATGAAATGGTTTCTCGTTATTGCGCTGAGCCTGCTATTGGTTGTTGTGTGTGTTGTCTATTTCCGGCATGAGATGCGGCCATTCCCCGTTCCACCGGCCAGGATCGAAGTCGTCAAGAAACCGGCCGCCAAACCTGGCAAGACCGCGCGGGTACATGCGCCAAAACCAGGCCCTAAAAGTCCTGTCGATATATCCGGACCGCTGAAAGACCGGGACCTGATTAGCTGGGTCTTGCCCGAATATCCCGAATGGGCCAAGGAGCAGGGCATTACGGGCACCCTGCGCATGAAAATCTGGGTCACGCCTGCGGGTCTCGTGAAATCCTTCATGCAGCCGCAGCAGCTGAGCGCCGATCCGCGACTCGATGAAAAGGCCGTCGAGGCGCTCCACGAGTGGCAGTTCGCGGAGAAGCCGAATTCTTTCGGCGATCAATGGGGTGTGATTACAATCCGCTTTTCGCTCCTGGCCAAGGAAGCGGGCGCTCCTGAAGCCAGCCTCCGCGGCGTCTCCCTGGGTGGTTCAACCGCCTCAGGGGCCTGGCGCTGCGTAAAGCAATGGGTCGGAAAAGAATTCAGGTATTACTGCCGTTTGGTACGTCCACAGGCCAACTGACCTCTATTTGTTTATCTCCACCATCGCACGGTCGTTGTCGGACGACGAAAAGACCATGAGGCACTTGGGAGCGTTCACGTCAGCGCTCGCGTAAAGATGATGAATGTCAATGCGGACGGCACTCAAGGTCTCGGCCAGGTGCTTGAGCATCCCCGGCTTGTGAGGCACTTCCGTCAGCACCACCTTCATCTCCTTCACATCGAATTTCCCCTTCCGCAAAGCATCCCCGGCGCGCAAATTGTCGTCGGTCACCAGATGGATGATTCCCTTTTCGCCCTCCACCCAGCAACTCACGGCCAAGATACTGATGCCCTTCTCCGCGATGGCTTTGGTGATATTGGCCAAAACGCCGATATCGTTCACTACCGTCACCACTAATTCTTTTCCCAATTCGGCTTTAAGCATGATCATAACCTCCTTCGGTATCCCCCGATGATCATATCCTAAACCATCCGTGCGCTTGTCTCTATGACGGAGCTCATAGTGACGCGAGAGAGAGACTGAGATAATAGTCGTAGATAGGAGGGCGTCGCCATGGATCTATTGGAAAAGTTGCAGCATTACATCGCCAGTCATGCCTATGAGACTGACAAACGGGGCTTTTCGGAAAACCGTGAAGAATCGTCTCCTTTTGTGACGATTTCCCGGGAGGCCGGGGCAGGCGGCCATTCTCTGGCCAATGCCCTGCTGGAGGAGATGGCTAGGCACGATGATCCGCTGTTTGCGGGGTGGAAGGTCTTTGATGCCGCCTTATGCGCGCGGATTCTGGAAGACGCCAAACTCATGGTGTCGCTCGAATCACTCCACAAGGAAGACACGCGCTCGCCATGGGAAGAAGCCGTCTATGAACTGGTGGGAGGCCGGGCGGCTTCCGACAAGGTATTCCGTAAAACATTCACGGTCATGAAGCTCCTGGCCAAAATGGGCAAGCTGATTGTGATCGGACGCGGCGGGGCGTGCGCGACGGGGGATCTTCCCCTCGGGATTCATGTGCGCTTGGTGGCTCCCCTGGCGATTCGGGTCGATCGAATGAAACAGCGGCTTCAGGTCTCAGCCTCTAATGCCGAACACATGGTGGAGGAGTACGACATCGAGCGGGCGAAGTTCGTGCGCGCCCACTTCGGTCAGGATATCCGGGACCCCCTGCTCTATCACGCCACTTGGAACACGAACTTGGTTTCTTTCGAAGAGCTGGCCAAATATCTTCTCGAAATGATCAGAGCCCGCGCGCCAAAGACGGCTGTGATAGAAGCCGGCGCACGTCCTCATCCGTGGTAGGCGTAAAGTCCTGGTACCAACATCCGATCGCCCGGAATGGCTCAGGCGTTGCAAGACAAATGACTTCATCGACTTCACTTTTGAGCGCTTCGCAGGTATCCGGCGGCGCGACTGGAACGGCAAGGATCAAGCGCTCGGGGTGCTGAGACTTCAGGATGCGTATGGCCACCCGAACACTGGCGCCGGTCGCCAAACCGTCGTCCACCAGAATCACCGTTTGTCCGACCACCGGGAACGCCTTGCGCCCGTCGCGGTAGAGCCGCTCGCGCCGCTCGAGCTCCTTCCGTTCCCGTCGAAGGACCTCCTGAATTTCCGATTTGGAAATCCCCGCTGCGTCGATCACCTCCTGATTCAGCAGGTAAAAACCGCCTCCATCCAACGCGCCCATGGCCAGCTCCGGCTGGCTGGGAACGCCGAGTTTTCGGACAACAAAAATATCCAACGGAAGATGAAGGGCTTGGGCGACCTCAAAAGCGACAAGCACGCCTCCTCGTGGGATCCCCAGGACCAATGTCAAAGGACGATCCGCATAAGCTTGGAGCTTCGAAGCCAACAGGCGTCCTGCCTCCGTCCGATTCTTGAAGGGAACCATCACCATAAGAACGCCTCCATTGCGATTGTAGACAGGAGGCCGCCAATCTTTCGCTTGGCATCTCTCCATTTAACGCGGCTGAACGGCTCGGCGCGAGCGAGCCAGCCAATTCCTTCCCAGTCTCGCCGGGTGGTCTACTCGAGAAGCCGCCACGTGCGCCACATGGCCGAGGTGTGGGGCGCCGCGTGAGACGGAATATCCTCGTCCGGATTCCACATGGCGGCGGAGTTCATCAGCGCGCATGGCCACAAGTTTCTTCTCCTTGCGTCGACCGCCTTTTTTCCTGCGCGTATTGTGTGACATCGTAAAAGGCGCCTCCCTCTTTTAGGTTCACCCTCAGTCTAAGTTTATTGAGAGCCCGGATGTATGACGGCGCTCATAGAGCTGGGGGGATGAACATTGCCATGATATTTCCACGAGGTTTTGTCATGGATGTTCCACGAGACCGTATCGACATGCCGCCGCTGGAGTGGAAACCCCAACAGTCTGACGGCCACCTGAACGCCGAGGAATACGAGGCGCTACGGACATTGGTGAGCCGTTTTTATGAAAGGATCGCCAAAAGTGTCCGGCCGGAATCACCAGACTTCAGCATCTGGTTCGGCGAAAATCGCATCACCGTCTCGGGTAACCTGCCGGAACTGGATCCTGATACGGTTCGGGTCGCGCTGGCTGGGCAAACGCTGGTGGTGCGGGGAGTTTTTCGGTCGTTGGCCGGCTCCCCCACACCGCCCAGGACCTTTCAGAAGATCTTCATGCTGCCCTTTCCGGTGGACCCCCGCACCCTGCAGGTGGATTGGATGATGAATTTCCTCATCATCCAGGCCCAGCGACTCCAACAAGACCGTCCTCAGGCCGCTTAGAACCCTACAGGCCATTATGACCCCCATCATAGTCGCTGAATCCAACGCGTTGTAGGATGCAACTAGACCACGATGCAGTGCCGGGTGATGCCGTTTAGGAGGTGACGCTATGTTTAATGCAAAACGCTTATTAGTTCCCGTCGACTTTTCACCGGAATCGGAATTGGCGCTGGACTGGGCCGTGATGGCGGTTAAAGACGAGCCGGATGCCGTTATCGAGCTTTGCCATGTGCTTCCGGATGTGATGGCGCCGATAGGTCCGGAAGCAATCGCCTATGACTATATGACCGCCTTCGACAGAGAGAAAAAAGCGATCGCAGGCAAGCTGAAAACGCTCCAGCGACGCATTCCCGAACCCATCTCCTCCACCTACACGATCGGCAAAGGGGGGATTGCCAGGGAGATTGAGCGGCTCTGTAAAGAAAAGGCCATCGACCTCGTGCTTATGACCACTCACGGACGAAGAGGCCTCTCGCACTTCCTGCATGGCAGCACGACGGAAGAAACCGTGCGCTTGGCGCCTTGCCCCGTGCTTGTTCTGCATCTAAATCAAGTGGCGAAGGAGATGGTGGCGCCTTAACAGTCCGCCGAGTGGCCCCTCTTTAATACTTCTCTATTCCATCCAACATCCCAACCGTGGGTCGTCGTGGACTTGGAGCTTTCGAATGAAGAATAATCCTGTCTAAGGAAGGAGGTCTATGGAATGTTAGTTGAATTCAGTTTGTTTCCGCTCGACAAGGGTGAAAGCGTGGGGCAATACGTGGCACGCTCACTTGACATCGTGGCCCACTGCGGGCTGCCTTACAAAGTGCATGCGATGGGGACGGTGATCGAAGGAGACTGGAACGCATGCTTCGGGGTGATCAAGCAATGCTTCGAGGCCATGCGGAAAGATTGCGGCCGCGTCGAACTTTCCGTAAAGGTGGACGACCGCGCAGGTCGTCTGCACAGACTTGAGGAGAAAGTCGCTTCTATCGAACATCGCCTGGGACGCGTGCTTCACCATGCCTGAGGGTGCCGTACTCACTTCTCTTGAACGAATCGCCGATACGATTTGGGAGCTTCCTGTAACGTATAAGCAGGGCATGCGCGTTCCCGCGCGGATTTTTGCTTCCCGTCGGCTCGTGGACGAGATGGACCAGGGCGTCTTTGACCAGATCACCAACGTCGCCTGTCTCCCCGGCATTGAAGGGTATGCCTGCTGCATGCCGGACGGCCACTGGGGCTATGGCTTCCCGATCGGCGGCGTAGCGGCGATGCGGGTTGAAGACGGCGTCATTTCTCCAGGCGGCATCGGGTTCGACATCAACTGTGGCATGCGCCTCGTCCTCACGAACCTGACCTATGATGACGTGAAGCCGCACCTGGAACCGTTGGTGAACGCCCTTTTCAAGCGCATACCGGCTGGGGTCGGCGCCCGCGGGTTTTTGAGGCTCGACGAATCGGAGTTCCGGCAGATCCTTCTCGAGGGTGCTTCGTGGTGCGTGAATCATGGCTACGGCTGGCCGGAGGATCTGGAGCGCACGGAAGAGCGAGGATGCGCGGACGGCGCCAACCCCGACGCCGTCTCCCACAAGGCCGTCAAGCGGGGCATCGCTCAAGTGGGCACGCTCGGGTCCGGCAACCATTACCTGGAGATCCAAGTCGTCCGCAAAAATAATATTTATGACGAGGCGCTCGCCGCCAAGATGGGGCTTTTCCCGGACCAGGTGGTGATTATGTTTCACTGCGGCAGCCGCGGTTTCGGCCATCAAGTGGCGAGCGACTACCTGGAACAGTTCCTGAAGGTGATGGGAAGCCGCTACCAGATCACGGTGCCCGACCGGGAACTCGCCTGCGCTCCCATCTCGAGCCCCGAAGGGAAGGCTTACTACTCCGCGATGCGCTGCGCGATCAACATGTCGTTTGCCAACCGGCAGATGATTCTCCATCGCGTGCGCGAAGTGTTCACGCAGATCCTTGGGAAAACGCCCGAGGAGCTGGGCATCCGACAAGTGTACGACATCGCCCACAACACCGCCAAGTTCGAAGAGCAAGAGGTCTCCGGCAGGAAAGTGAAGCTCCTTGTTCATCGTAAAGGTGCGACGCGCGCTTACGGTCCGGGCTTTCCCGAACTTCCGGCCTGCTACCTCGAGCTGGGCCAACCCGTCATCATCGGCGGAAGCATGGAAACAGGCTCCTACCTGCTCGTTGGAATACCTGCTGCTTCGCAAGCCTTCTTCAGCACGGCTCACGGCGCCGGCCGCACGATGAGCCGCACCAAGGCCAAGCATATCTTTCACGGCCGGGAGCTTCAGGACAAGATGCGGCAGAGGGGGATCTACGTGCGGAGCGTTTCCTACGCCGGGTTGGCGGAGGAGGCTGGAGGGGCCTACAAGAATGTCGATGAAGTGGCGGCCTCGGCCGAAGAGGCGGGGCTTTCCCACCGCATCGCACGGTTTGAACCGATCGGAAACATTAAAGGATGAGCTACCGCTTTCTGGAAGATGTAGCCATTGCGGATGTGGCCTACGAAGTCGAGGCCGCGAGTCTGTCGGACCTCTTTGCCGAAGCCGCCGAGGCGCTCTTAAAGGTTCAGATTGAAAACCTGGAAAGCATCCGCCGAAAAGAGCGCAGGGTCATTGACTTCTCTGGCGGGGAGCCGGAAACGCTTCTTCACCAGTTCCTGCAGGAGCTTGTATTCTGGAAAGACTCTGAACAACTGCTTTTTCTTCCCGAGTCGGTCGACGTGAAGCAACTCGAGGGACGCTGGCGATTTCACGCGGTTGTTTCGGGCGAACCCCTGGACCCGGAGCGCCATTCCCAGGGAGCGGACGTCAAGGCCGTCACGTGGCACCGCTTCAGCGTGACGCGGACCCCTCAAGGCTGGCGCGCCACGATCGTTTTGGACATCTAGGCAAAACCTTCCATGATGGCCGTCATATTCAAAAGAAATCCCCCGGCGTACCATAAAGACGAAGGGAGGACGACCATGAACGTCAAAGACATCATGAGCTCCAATGTTGTGAAAATCTCACCTGGCACGTTCCTTGAGGAGGCTGCCCGATTGATGAAGACCTATGGCGTGGGAATGCTGCCGGTCATAGAAGGGGACCGCGTCCTGGGCGTCGTTACCGATCGTGACATCGCGGTCCGAGCGCTGGCGCAAGGGTGGAACGCCCTTTTGACGGAGGCGCGCGTGATCATGTCAGAAAACATCGTCTGGTGCTTTGAAGACACGCCGGCTGCGGAAGCCGCGCGCTTGATGGCGAAAAGACAAATTCACCGCCTGTTGGTCTTCAGCCGCGAGATGATTCTCGCCGGCGTGGTTTCGTTGGACGACATCGCCGTGGCGCTGCGCGACGAAAAGGCGGTAGGCCAAACGCTCCGGGATGTTTCCTGCCCCGTGGTGGCCTATCGCGCCGCCGCATGAGCATCAGCAAAATCGCCGTGGCTGAGAAGAGCTCTATGAGATAGATCATAGTGTCGTGTACGGTTGACATGGTATTTTGCAGGTAGGAGGACCAACGGCGATGTTCAGACCGAAACGGATTTTGGTCCCAATGGATTTTTCCGAGGAAGCTTTTCTCGCCCCGGAGCCTGTGCATGAACCGCCGGATCAAAAATAAGATCGCTTATGGGACCGTGGGCGAGACGCGATGGAATCCAAGCCATCCGTAAAGTGCGCCCGCGCCCAGGACCTGGCTTCTCACATCGGGTGAGTGATCTGCCCATCGCGCGACCAGAGCGACGAAAATAAAGGCGATAGCGATGATCGCCATCGCAAGCCAAAAACGACGGCGGATAAGCGCACGCCTCTTGGCCTGCTCGCGCAATTCTTGCGGCACCCCGGCGGCATGGGCGCGGGTCCGCATGGCATCGAGCAATTCTTCCACTACTTCGCGTCTTCTTCGGTCATGTAAAACGCTTCCCGATAAAAGCGGCTTCCCTTGCGGGCCCAACAGGTACGGATGACGACGATCTGATAATGTGTTGTTCATGGCAGCCTCCGCTTCTCTTAGCTCTAAGATAGTTTTATTAGGGAAGGTCGAGTATGATGGGCGTCATAAAACCCATTTTGCAGACTCCGTCCCGGTTAACACGAAGGGTTTCTCGTCTTCCGTAATGTCTTCGTGATTCCGGATTTGGTCTTCCAGGACTTTGAGATCAGCCTCGGAAGCATCCGCCACACGGCCGGCGGATGCCCGCCCGGCTGTGTGGCGGGCATCTTTGCTTTCTTGAATGCGGAGGCCAATCCGGCGGCGTAGGGTTTCCTCATCCGCCCGGAAATCAAGAATCCGGAAATCCGCTCCGCATTGGGCGGCAAGCTCGCGGAAACACTGCCGCGGCTCCCGCCTCAAGAAAGCGGCATCGATGACCAGGGGATAACGCGCTGTGAGCAGGCGGGAAGCCAGATTCTTCAACTGCTCATAGGTGCGGCGATTCCCTTCAGGCCCATACATGACCTGTTTCAGCTCTTCGGAGCTGGAAGCCTCCGGAGCCAGGCCGAACAGCCTTTTCCTTTCAATGTCGGAACGGATGCGTACGGCTTCTATATCAGCGGCCCAGGGTTTTGTATACGTCGTTTTGCCGGAGCCGGACAATCCATGAGTGATGTACAGGCAAGGTTTTGAAGACTGCGCGTACGTATTAGCGGTCTGCAGAAATTGGCGCGACTCGGAAGAGAAAGTATGGCTTTGTAGGGCGAGAACTTTGGCCCGTACGAGGGCGCGGTTGGCGGCATAGAGCCGTAAAAGATCCAATCCTTCGTAATCCCCCGTCATTTCAAGATAGGCATTCAAAAAGCGCCAAGCGAGGTCTGGCCGTCCGCGGTGCTCAAGATCCATGGTCAGAAAGGCGACGTCGTTGATGACATCGATCCAGCGCAAAGCGGGATCAAATTCAATTCCGTCAAATATCAAAATGTCCGGACATGCCCGCGAAAAAAGCGCAATATTCCTCAAATGCATGTCGCCGTGCCCTTCTCGGACAAATCCTTCCCGCAGGCGCTCGATCATCCGGTGGGACCGCTCTTCAAATTCGGTTTCCAGCCACTGGAGCACCCGTTGATAAAGTGCCCGTTCATGGGCTTCATGAAGATAGGATTCGATGTGGCGCAGCGTCTGCTCCACGCTCCTCCAAAACGTGTCCGGCAGGCCAAATTCCTCTTCGATGGATGCCCGGGGGGCTTTCTGATGGAATTCCGCAACCAAGGGAGCCAGTTTATCCAATGATTCCGCGTTAAGTTCGTTTCGTTCCAGCATCCGGTCCCACAAGAGCTCTTCATCAAACTGCTTCATTTTGACCATGAACTCAAAGGGCGGTCCCTGGCCATTGAGCACGGGACGGGTCGGATCGCCGGTCAAAGCGATAACCCCTTCATAAAGGCCGGGGCACAGTCGGTGATTGATGCGCACTTCTTCTTCGCAGTAGTGGCGTCTTTTTTCGAGCGTGGAGAAATCGAGGAATCCGAGGTTGACCGGTTTCTTGATTTTGTAGGCGTAAGGACCCGTCAGAATCACCCAGGAGATATGGGTTTCCACCAATTTGAAGGTGCTTACGGGGTGGTCGTAAATCCCGGGGTTCTGCAGGGCTTCAGGAAGCGACAGGGCTGTTGTCACCAAGGAAACCCTCCTCTGGCGGGAGAAGGGAAATATTCACCTCCTTCCCCACTCCCACCTCCTTGTCTCAGGCGTGGATGGGAATTTCCTTCTCCGCCTTCTTGGCCTCCGCTGATTTCGGAAGGGTGACGGTCAAGACGCCCTTCTTGAACGACGCGTCCGCTTTGGCCGCGTCAATGCCGACCGCCAAAGGAACCGAGCGATAGAACGAACCCCAGTGTCTTTCCAATTGGTAGTAGTTCTTTCCTTTATCTTCGGTCTCTTCCTTTTTCTCCCCTTTGATGGTCAGGGTGTTCTGGGCCACGGACACATGCACGTCCTTTTCATCCATCCCAGGAAGTTCCGCTTTGATACGGTATTCGGTATCCGTTTCAATGACGTCCGTCTCCGGATGAAAGGGCTCCAGGTCCAATTCCTTCTCCGCGAATGGCCACAGCTCTGTTCCTCGCATGAAGGTATCGAACATCCGGTTCATCTCGCGTTGAAGCGAGAAGAGCGGATACTCGACCCTCGGTGTAAGGGCCTGTTGCTTCTTGCCTGCACCATGTACTTGGACACTTTTGCTGCTCATATGAACACCTCCTTTTTGTCCTTTATCTGACACTGGAATTGTAGGAAGGATAACTCCCCGCTTCCATGACGGCCGTCATATTCCAAAAAAGCCTTTTTCGGTACCCTTAAAGTAGGAGGGAGGTGAATGACATGAAAAACATGAATTGGATACTTGTAGCCGTTGATTGCTCTTCAGACGCGCGCTTGGCGCTGGAGGCAGCGGATGATCAGGCGGCGCGGGCGGTCTATCTGGGTCGCGGAGGAGCTCTGGAAGTCCCCGGGCCGGTGGCAGAAGCGGTCAGGGCCGCCTTACCGGGAAAAGTGGAACTCGTCTCGCGCCTGGCGTCCCGGATTTACCATGTAGCGGCTTAAGTTGTGACGATCTGTCTGGAAGAAGAGGAGCTTATGTTATTTCCTTTAGAAGCCTCACCATCCTTGCCCGTTCAATCCACCCCGGAAGCAAGCCCTGCTTTTAAGGTGACTTCTCATTTGTTCTTTCCCTTTGATCTGGGCCTCGAACTTGACTTCGCCGGCAAGGGCGCGCGGGACCTTTTCAAGGAAATTTCGAGCCGCAAAATGACCCAGCTTGGCTTCGAAAATCACCTTTATCCCGAAGCGGATATCTCGACACAGATCTACAAGTTCGGTGTCGGTCTCCTGCATCTTTCGGCCCGGATGGAATTGACCCTTCAAGAAGCAGCCCGCATGTCCTGCCAGGCCGAACAGCTTCATGTAGGGAAGAGGCCAATTCTCACGTACTGTCAGGGCCTGGTGGAGGGCGTCATCCAGCATGCGTCCCCCTATGCCAGCTATCGCTACGAGAAGCGTTTCGCGGAGGCGGACCTGTTCCCTGTTTTTGTGATGGACCAGGCGCCCGGGGAAGAGGCGGAAGCCTTCATCCGCCAGAACGAGAAAGCCTTGTATGGGATTGTGGCGGGGGAGCCCCGTTACGAGGCGCTTTCGGCTTTTTCTCTCCAACGTGGGAAGCTCGAGAATTATGGTTATTACGAGAATGAGATGGTCCTCATCCAGCGTTTTGGCGCGGTCGTTCACTCCGCGGAGGCGGAGACCATTCTGGAACTTATTAAACTGGCCTACGCACAATACTGGAGTCTCAAAGCGTACAGCTTTATTTTGGATCGCGAACTCGACGACGCCCAAGACTTGCTGAAGCATCTTCCTCCTTATTACAAGTTCTGGCGCATTCCGCATCAGTACCAGCGTTTCTCAACGGAGGCGCTCGATTTTAGCCGCGATAAACTGGCGATCGTGGAATCCCTGTACTCGGTGAGCGGGAGCGTGCCCCATATCGAAGCCGACTGGCATTTGAACACCCTGTACTCTTCCATCCGGAAGGTCTTCAGCGTCGAAGATTTGTATAAGGCCGTGGACGTCAAACTAGGGCGCATTGAGGAAGCCTACAACTCCACGCGCGAGTTCCTTTCGACGAATTTCTTTATTCTGCTCGATATTGTCTTTTTCGCAACGTTGATCTGGTCCATCATCGACACGGTGTTGCTTTGGAACATCGCCCATCACGGGGGCCTGCCATGAGCATGGGAACTCCGATCGTGAGTTCGTGCCGATTGCCTCGGCCGAGCGCTTTGAAGCGACATTTACTTCTCAGCTGGGAAGATGTGGTTTTTGGCGTCATCACACCGGCTTTTTTCCTATCGCACAAAGGCGCCTCCTTTTTCCATCTCTATACGCTTGGCGTCGTCATTCTGGTCCTTTCGCTCGCGTTCCGCCGAGGGCTGGCGGTCGGCCTCGTTCGCATGATGATTCTCTCGGCCGCCCTGTTTGTTCTGCAAAGATTCGAAGGTTTCGCGCCGCGGCTACCTCTCATGGAGGTCGCGGGGCTGACCGGCTGCGGCCTGATCTCTGGCGTCATCGGCGAGATGCAGCGCAAGTCGCGAGAGGCGCTCGAGCGCAGCTTTTGTCAGACGCTGGACGTGCTCGCCCGCGCCTTGGAATGCCGTGATCCCTATACGGAAGGCCATTCCCGCCGCACCGCGCGCTACGCGGCGGCCATCGCGCGAGAGATAGGAATGGATGAAGAATCCACGACGATTATTGAACGTTCCGGGCTTTTGCATGATCTCGGCAAAATGGGAATGCCGGACGCGGTCCTGCGCAAGACCGGAACCCTTACCCCCGAGGAGCAGCGCCAGGCCATGCGCCATCCCGAGGAGGGAAGCCGCATTCTACAGGACATTCCGTTCCTGGCCAAGGCGGCCATCCTGGTACGACATCACCATGAACACTACGATGGCTCCGGCTACCCGG
>JBGPLV010000010.1:0-16220 GCA_041486625.1 Elusimicrobiota bacterium | reverse complement strand
GTGCTCGGTTATTTAGGTCTCGATTATATTTTTGCCAATTTACACATGCATAAAGTGTGTGCCCAAGTGTTGTCGCATAACCACCACAGCATTCATTTTCATCAGAAGCTGGGGTTTATTCAGGAAGGTGTGTTTGCCAAGCATCTGCTTCGAAAAAAGGGATATGAAGATTTGGTGATACTCGCCCTGTTCAGTTCACGCTGGAAAAGCGTCAAGAAGCAATTACGCGGGATGTGGACATGACGAATGTCGCTTTTCGAGTAGATTCCTCCGCACGCATCGGCTCCGGACATCTCATGCGATGCCTGACCTTGGCTGAAGAAATGCAAGCTCGAGGGAGCTCCGTCGTGTTTATTTGCCGAGATCTCGCGGGGAATCTAACAGACCTGGTTCAACGCAAGGGATTTAAGGTTATTCGCCTGAAAGCTCCTCCCGCATCTCTGGGGGCCAATGGACCTGGCCAAGACTATGAGGAATGGCTGGGTGTTCCATGGTCCCAGGATGCCGATGAGACGCGCCAAGTCCTCGCGGCCGGAGCTCCAGTGGATTGGTTGATCATTGATCACTATGCTCTTGGGCAGGGGTGGGAACAGCGCCTTCGGTCTCAGGTTCAGCGAATTCTTGTTATCGATGATCTGGCGAACCGTTCTCATGATTGCGATTGTTTGCTCGACCAAAACCTTTGCCGGAATATGGGGGAGCGGTATCACGATCGGGTCCCTCGTAACTGCCGGCAATTGCTGGGTCCCCAGTACGCGCTTTTACGGAAGGAGTTTGGCGCCGCGAGAGAAAGCCTGCGAGAAAGGCCTGAGAGTGTGAATAATGTGCTCCTTTTTTTTGGCGGTGCCGACCCAACGAATGAAACAGAAAAGGCCCTAGACGCTTTAGATCTCGTGAACCAAGCATCGTTCTCAACGGCAGTGGTGGTTGGACAATCCAATCCGAATCAACAGCGTATTCAAAGCCGCTGTTCTCAGAGGCCGCGAACCCAATCCCATGTGCAAACGGCCAACATGGCTGATCTCATGACGCAAGCGGATTTGGCATTAGGGGCAAGTGGTTCATCGACCTGGGAACGCTGTTGTCTAGGCCTGCCGAGTCTGACCGTAAGTATCGCCGACAATCAGGTCCCGATTGCCGAGGAAGCCGACCGCGCCGGCCTTTTAGTCAACATGGGGCGCGCCTCCGAAGTAACCGCACAAGGCATCGCGGATCATTTCATCTCGTTGATGGGCGATTCGGCCCGCCGGCGCGCCATGGGCAGGCGCGGGCTGGACCTCGTTGACGGTCGAGGCGGCCAACGCGTGGCGATGACTCTTTTAAAAACACCCGTGGAGGGTACCTGTGGATAAAACAATCGATATCAAGCGATTTTGGGATGACCAAGCAACCTCGCACGGAGATTCTTACTTGGCGACGATGCCGGACAAGTATCTCAAGGATTTGGAGATGGAGAACATTTCAAAATACTTGAACGATGGCATGCAAGTGGCCGATATTGGATGCGGGAACGGATATTCCACTTTTAAATACGCTTCAGTCCAAAACATCCAAATTGACGCGATTGATTATTCCGAAGCGATGATTCAGACCGCACGGGAGACCTTATCCCGGTCGCACGGCGATCTCCAGGACCGGGTAGCCTTTTCGGTTGGCGATGTTCGGAATACGAAGCGCCCGAGTGAGACCTTTGACGCCGTCATTACCGATCGATGTCTCATCAATTTAGCCAGCCGACAGGATCAAGAAAAAGCGCTCCAAGAGGTTCACCGAATCTTGAAAAAAGGAGGGCTTTACCTGATGTGCGAGGACACGGAACAGGGACAGAACACCTTAAACCGCGTCCGGGCGCTCGTGAACCTGCCGCCCATTCCGATCCGGTGGCATAATTTGTACTTAGATGAGACACACATTCGATCGGCTGCGAAGAATTTGTTTGAGCTCAAGAAGGAAGTTCGGTTTAGCAGCTTCTACTATCTTGCGTCGCGGGTGTTGAACGCCAAAATCGCCCAAGAACAAGGGGCCGAGCCGCGATACGACAGCGATATGAATCGCGTCGCGGCGATGTGTTCGTCGTTAGGCGAATTCGGGGATTGCGGACCTTTGAAACTCTTCGTCTTTCGTAAGACTTAGATCACTTTATGGCTCGTTACGTCATCGCGGCAACACGTTTGAGCATCAAGAATATGACTGAACGCCTGGCACGGCGGACAGGCAGCTCCTTTACGTTAATCCGGCATCCGGAGGAATTGACGGTCGGCCGTCTGTCTGCCATCAAGCCGTCTTACGTGTTTTTCCCGCATTGGTCGTTTATTATACCCCCGGCGATCTACATACGCTTCCGGTGCGTGATATTCCATATGACGGACGTACCGTTTGGCCGGGGCGGCACGCCTTTGCAAAATCTGATCGTTCGCGGCATGTCTGAAACCAAGGTATCCGCGCTCCGCTGCGGCCCCATTTTGGACGGCGGACCGGTTTATCTCAAGCGGCCTCTGTCGCTATTCGGGACAGCGGAAGACATTTATTTGCGCGCCGCGCGACTGGTGGAAGAGATGATCCTCGAAATTATTACCAAGCACTTAAAACCTGCTCCTCAACGGGGAAAGCCGACCTATTTTGTGCGACGCAAGCCGGCCCAAAGCAACATTCATACGGTGTCCCGCTTAAATGCCCTTTTTGACCATATACGGATGCTCGATGCGGAGGGATATCCGAAGGCATTCCTTCATACGAAGAATTTCCGTCTTGAATTTCAACGCGCTTCACTTAAAGACGATCGCGTGACGGCCCAAGTCACCATTACAAAGAGGAACCATGCCTAAACATATTCTTGTCGTCGCCGCCCATCCTGATGATGAAATCTTGGGGTGCGGAGGCATGATGGCCAAGCACGCTAAAAGAGGGGATAAGGTGCACGTGGTCATCATCGCGGAAGGAATCACTAGCCGGGATCCCAAACGCGACCGGGAAAAGCATAAAGTGGCTCTGGGCACGCTTGCCAAAGAGAGCCGGCAGGCGAACAAGGTTTTGGGAACCGCCTCTCTGGATCTGCATGAATTTCCCGATAATCGTCTCGACTCCGTGAATCTTCTGGATGTGATCAAGGTGATCGAAGAGGCGGTCGACCGATACCAGCCCGAGATCGTTTACACCCATCACGCCGGCGATATGAACATTGATCATCGCCTAGTCCATTGGGCAGTGATTACGGCCTGCCGCCCAGCGCCATCGCGCCCGGTTAAAACGCTGCTGTTTTTCGAAGTCGTCTCGAGCACCGAGTGGGTTCCTCCGGGGTCCTCGCCCGCTTTCAGCCCGAACTGGTTTTGCGACATCAGCGATACGCTGGAGCTCAAGCTCAAAGCGATGAAGACCTATCAATCCGAAATACGCACGTGGCCGCACCCTCGCTCGATCGAAGGGCTGAAGCATTTAGCGCGGTGGCGGGGAACGATTATTGGAGTCGAAGCGGCCGAGGCCTTCGTGTTGGGCCGAAACATGGAATCTTAGGAGTCATCATGATCAAACCTATCGAAGTTCAGGGACGCAAGATCGGGGCCTCAGAACCCCCGTTTATCATCGCCGAGATGTCGGGGAACCATAACCAGTCCCTGGAGCGGGCGCTAGCGATTGTGGATGCGGCGGCTCACGCGGGCGCGCATGCGCTCAAGATTCAAACGTACACGGCCGATACGATGACCCTGGACGTGAAAGAAGGAGAGTTTTTCATCAGCGATCCGAACAGCCTCTGGAAGGGCAACTCGCTTTACGCTCTTTATCAGAAGGCTTACACGCCCTGGGAATGGCACAAAGCGATCTTTGAACGATGCCAAAAGCACGGGATCATCGGCTTCAGCACCCCATTCGACGCGACGGCGGTCGATTTTCTCGAATCCTTGAACATGCCGCTTTACAAAATTGCTTCTTTTGAAAACACGGACTTGCCTCTGATACGCAAGGTCGCGGCAACCGGCAAACCGATGATTATATCGACCGGGATGGCGACAACGGAGATGATCTCGGAAGCCGTGCAGACCGTACGTCAAGCGGGCGGCAAGGCTTTGATTTTGCTTAAATGCACGAGCTCATACCCCGCCGATCCTAAAGATTCCAACATTCGTACCATTCCTCACATGTGTGAACTGTTTGAATGTTCCATCGGCTTATCGGATCACACTCTGGGCCTGGGAGCGTCTCTGGCCAGTGTGGCGCTGGGCGCTGTGGCGATCGAACGGCACTTCACGCTGTCGCGAGCGGAAGGGGGCGTGGATGCCGCTTTTTCGCTCGAGCCCGCTGAGCTGAAGCAGCTCGTCCGCGAAAGCCGAAGGGCGTGGGAATCCTTAGGGAAAATTGTTTACGGGCCGTCTGTGGCGGAACAAGTCATGACGCGTTTTCGACGGTCCTTGTACGTGGCCCAAGACATCAAATGTGGAGATGTTTTTACCCGAGATAATTTACGGGCCGTCCGGCCGGGGCTGGGACTTGCTCCAAAATATTATGACGTTCTGATCGGCAAAAAAGTGAAGAAAGATGTCAAAAAGGGAACTCCGGCGAGTTGGGATCTCATCGGTTAAATCATGATACAGAAAATTAAATTCCGTTTCGGACCGGCCATCAAGAAAACCATCGTGGCGCTAAAAGCGCGCGCCTCGGATCAGCTGGTGAAATGGCTTCTGAAGCTGGATCCTTCTTTCTTGGACAATATTCAGCTGGCTTCTCGGACCGCATCACGATCGGATTCTTCGAGTCCGTTTCGCTCCGCCGCTCCACCGACGCTCATTATTAACGAAGACGGTATCTTAACCGGCCCCCGGTCGCTTGAGTGGGCGGTGAAATCCATGTTTGAAACCGACCGTTTGGACCTTCTCCAACAAGCCGTTTATGACGATCTGGCCGCTAAACAAGACGTTTGGGCCTCTCACGAAGTTGTCGCGTCGGCCGCCAAGCGGTATTTGCAGGAAGCGCTCCAGAAAGAACCCTCAAACTTATCGGCTTTGACGCGTACGCTTCAACAAGTACTTAACCATGAACAAAGTCTCGCGGATAATCGCTTAGCCTACTCCCGTTCCGGCAAGCTTAATCCGGACGTTGTGTTTTGGCCGAATCCCGTGAATCCTAAGATCCCGCGGTCTCTTTGGCAGGAACTTCCTTATGCTGAACGTCCTCAGTTTCTCAATCCGTCCACGAAAATCGGTTCTGCCGGCAGCTGCTTCGCGGTTGAAATGGCGCGCCGTCTCCAGGCTGACGGATTCAATTATGTTGTCACCGAGCCTGATCCTACCTCCCAGAATGGTTTTTCTCCTTCCTGTGCGCGCTGGGGGACGTTGTTTAACACACCCAGCTTCAGGCAACTCGTTGAGAAAGCCTTCGGCGAAATCGAGCTTCCGCGACTAATATTCAGCGAGATCGAGAAGGGGGAAACATCCTATTACGATCCGTTCCGGGAAGGCGTCGCGTTCCGCTCTTTGGCGGAATATGAAGAAAATTATCAGCTCCATCTGGAAGCGTCGCGTTCCGCCTTGCTGCAAACGGAGGTCTTCGTCATGACGCTGGGCATGAACGAAGTCTGGTCGATGAAATCGGGGGGGTATGTTTTTTCCCGGCTGCCGGTTCGATTGGCTTCCGGTCTGGTCAAACGTCAAATTCTTTCCGTTGAAGAAAATGTATTCCATCTTCAGAGAATGCTCGACCTTTGGCGGGCCCACAATCCGCGTTTGAAGCTCATCCTCAGTGTTTCCCCGGTTCCTCTGGAGGCGACATTCCGCGGAAATGACACGCACGTGGTCGCGGCCAATTGTCACTCCAAATCAACTCTCCGGATCGCTGCCGAAGAATTTTGCCGCCGCAACCAGGATATCTACTACTTCCCCAGTTATGAAACAGTCATGTACTGTACGGAATCGCCATGGGATCCCGATCAGCGGCATGTGTCCAAACAGGCGGTCAGTAATGTGATGCGCCTCTTCAACGAAATGTTTTTGGGCGCCAAACAGGCGCCGGAAACTCGATTGTCTCTGACGGAGAAGGTCTAAAAATGAATGGTACAATGAGACACGCCGACGAGGAACCATGTTAGGACAATTCTGTTTTCCCAATCTTCAAAGCCTTAATCTGCGCTTGAAAGCCCTCCTGCGCCACACCAACCGCGCGGAGGGCGTGCTCTCGGAAGACGCCGGGCGTCCTCCCATCCGCGTCGATCTCCGAATATTCGAAGACGGTGAATTGAAGTACATCAATCCCAACTATGGGGAAATTCCCTGCAACGGAATTCTTGAGATATCTGAAGACACTTGCCCGATGATCATCGGAGAGAAGGCGGACCGAGTCATTGTAGCCCGTTGTTCCATGGCGCCCGAAAACAATCAGTTCCTGGCGCAAGCGCATCAGCTCATCTACGAAAATAAGCCCAGCGGCCATTTCACTTCTCTGCTATACGACCAGATGCCTGTTCAGCCATCCACTCGCACGCCCGCTCCAATTATTACGTTGGCTCCTAAAATGTGGGTTAGCCGAAAAATGAACTCTTTCATCGTGTTTATAAACAGCTGGGACACGACGGAAGTACGCGAACAGCCTGAACCGATTCGCCTCTCGATTTTGACATCCGAAGGCTCGCTTCTCAAATCCATTGCTCACCGGGGACATTTAAACAGCGTTTGGACTCTAGATGTCCGCGCGGTCATTTTAGACAGAGTGAAACTTTCGGATGAACCCCAATTCCTAAATATTGTCGCGCGCGGCGGAGCCAGCACGTACGCCGTCATGACGTTTCTGAAAAGCGATGAGACGGGCAATCTCGCTCTGGAGCATACCCTGGCCCCGCCCTATTATTCCGCCGGCCGCATGGACCGCATCCGCACGGAGGCTTTGCGCGCATTCGAATGACCATTATTTGTGTCACCATCGAGCGAGAGAGCCTCAAGCTGCCGATCGAACTGTATGCGGCCATGGAAAGACCCGACAAATTAATGGCCATTCCAGAGGACGCTCCCAATTTATTTTTGAGGGATCACCGGTCTCTCACCTACTTTAAATCACGAATCAAGCAATTGCTGTCCAGGGGTCTTCAGAAGAGGAGCGGTCAACGGATCTACTCTTATTCTCGAGCTTCCCAACCGGAAGGTGATTTTGTCATATACAAGACGAGAGAAAAACCTCCGCTTCCCGAGTCACGGGAATATCGGATCGTGAATTACCATCCCAACTATTATCTGATGCCCGCAGATAATGCGAAGGAAGAGAAAAGCCGGGAACAATTCTGGCATCAAATTCAGAATTACCATGAACATCGTGACCTGCCTTCCCAAGACACATCCGCGCATCAAAACAGTCAGTGGCTGGCTCGGGACGTTTTTCAATCCCTAGGCGCTAAGTCTTTCTTGGAAATCGGGTGCGGAAGCGGCCGAAATCTATTCTGGATTCATAAGTTGATTCCTGATGCGGCCCTGTATGGTGTGGATATCAATGTGGAGGCCGTCGCCAAAACCAGAGAGCTGCTCACAATCTCGAATATCAGCACGGGCAGTCTCTATGACTTAAGCCGTTATAAGGAAGGACAAATCGACGTGGTGTATACCTCGGGTGTCTTAATGCATGTTCCGCATGAGGCCATTGAACAAGCCGTTCGTGAAATGAACCGGATTGCTTCGGTGGCGGTCGTTCATTTCGAGCTTCATGGCCCAAGCCACCAGTTCGATTATCACCGCTACCCCAGGGATTATGAAAAGCTATACCAGAAGCTGCGATTAGGGTATCCCACTTCCTATGAGGTGTACCCACACAACGATTTTCGTTCGCAAAATATGAGCCTCCACATGGCTCTGCTGGTATCAAGAAAGAAAGGGGGCACAAATGGCTCTGGCGTCAACCATTAAGGGAAGATTAGTCTCTTACAAGAAGAAAATTACGGAATCCGTCGCTCTACCGTCGGCTTTTTATGACATCAAGGGCGTCGTCCAGCTGTTTATCAACAATCCGAAAAGGCAAACAACCTATACCTTTACCAATTTTCCAGGGCTTTATTCGCCGGCCTCCGCTGTTCCATGCCGTTATGACCTTTGTCTCTTTGACCCTCAAGGAGAAACCGTATTTAAACACGCGGTTAATCTCCCTGTTTTTGGGACCGTCGCCATACAACCCAAAGATCTTTTCCAGGGACCCTTGCCTGAATTAGGCATGATTTCAGCGCGTATTCGCCCGGTGTCAGGATTCCGCTACCCCTACGCCCACCTAGGAACGCTGCGATCGCATTTTTATGCCATGTACCATGATCCCGACATGCGGTCTATGGCCCTCGTCCATCCCCAGTGTATGTTTCAAGACCCTCCGGCCCCCACGATCGGTTGGTGGTCGGACCTCCTGATTCAAGTCAACGGTTTGGAGTTCTTGGACGTTTACCAGATCAATCCCGGACCGGCGGCGGTCCAAACGGATCTCTACATGACCGACGCGAAGGGGAAGAAGATTATTTCATCACCCGGGGAATTGCGACCTTACGGCGCGCGCTGTGTGACGTGGCCAAAATCGATCTTCGCGTCGCACAAATATGTGGCTTTAGGAATGCAGGGTCTGCCTGCGGAAAATGCGAAACCTTTGGTATTCAATAACTTCAAAGACGGATCCTTCTCAGCGTCCCACAGTTAGCGCGGTACATTATTGACTTATGGAAATTAGACCCCTTCAACACGCAGACGAAACCTTATGGAACAATTTTTGTTTAGAAAACAAAGAGGCTTGGTTCTGGCAAACGACCCATTTTCTCCGTTATCAGGAAGCCTACCGCCCCGCGCTCAAGACCCATCCCCGGCATTTGCTCTGCTTTCGGGACTCCAAGATTATTGCGATTTGTCCCTTGGCCCTTGAAACGTACGAATCTCCTGACGGTGTCTATAAAGGCTTTACCACAGGGGGTAGCGCCTTGCCCGGCCCCGTGATGGCCGACCACCTGCACGTATCCGACAGGGAGCGAGTGCAGAGAGCTCTTTTTGAAGAGATTGACCGTCTTGCTTCCGCCGAAGGGGTCTCGAAGGTCATCTTGCGCAGCTCTCTGTTGACGCCAAAATACCTGCAGCCGGACGCGGCCCCAGAGAATGAATTCAGTCGGTTTGGGTACCTCGATGCTTCGATTCATTCGCAAGTCCTGGATATCCAGGACGGCCTTCAGAAAATATGGGCAAACTTCCGCAAGAGCTATCACAGCCCTATCCGCCGAGCCGAAGAAGCGTTTGAATTCCGCCTTTATGACCGTGACACCATCACGCCCGATATCTTTGATTCTTATAAGAATCTTCATCATAAAGCGGCCGGCCGGGTGGTGCGTTCTCCAGAGACTTTTCAGCGGATGTACGATTGGATTGTTAACGGTTACGGATTTCTCGGCCTGGCCGTCCAGAACGACGTCGTCTGCGCGTGTTCATTGATCATTCTTTATAAGAACCAGGCTTATTACGGTTCCGCCTGCAATGATCCCGAGTTGGAAAAAGAGTGGGCTCTCAGCCATTTCCTGCAGTGGAAGGTGATTCAGGAGCTTCATCGCCGGGAGATTAGCCATTACGAACTGGGGTGGCAGTTTTTTGGGCCTCAGATGGCCTATCTACCCACCCACGACGAGGTTCAGATTTCTTTTTTCAAACGCGGCTTTGGAGGGCGTCTTCTACCCCTTTACTGGGCCAGGAAATACTACGACCGTGATCTTTTCTTGAAGGAATATACCCAGTTTGTAGAGGGGATTGCGGATTCCTTGGCCGTGCCGGTCCCACAAACATGACGAAAATCCGCCGCTACGCCCGATTTTTGAGCCGCAAAGTCGTCCAAGTCTTTACCCTCAGCATCGCAATCGGGGCTGTTCTATCGGCCGTGGAGTTGGCTTTCGCCTACGGTTTACAGCTCTACCTGCAATCGCTCGGCCTTTCCAGCGCTCAAGCACTTCACTTTCCTTCATGGCTTCCCTTGCAATCTGAGAAGTACACCTTGCTTTTTCTATTTGTCGTCTCGATTTTACGCGCGCTGCTGCTCTGGTCGCAAACTTATCTCCAGGGGGCAACCGTCGATCACTACAGCTACACCCAGCGGAGCCGGATCTTGGAGTATGTGTTTAACAGCGACACCGCCAGCACGAACAAGCTCAGCGCTCTCTTCAACGAACGAATCCATTTCTCGAGCATCACCGTGGTGGGTATTCAACTCTTTCTGCTTCAGGCGACGGCGACAGTGCTTCTCGGCGTTGCTCTTTGTCGTATTTCCGTTCCAGCCACCGCGCTTTCCGTCGGTTTAATGTCGCTATTCGTGCTGCCCTTGCTCCTTTTGAACAAAAAGATTAAGCGGACAGGAGAAGGTCTAACCAGCGAATGGAGCAAAACCAACAACCGTCTAATGTCCAGCATTAAAAATATTCTGCTCTTGCGGATCTATGGCGTCCAACAGCGCGAAGGGGCGCTCGCGCAAGGCAATCTCAAATCGTATCGAGACCATATGCTGCGTTATCACCGCACCTCCGGTTTTTCCTATGCCTATCCTCAAGTCATCGCCATTGTTCTTCTCTGCTCCATCACGCTGCTCGCCCGCTCCTGGCTTAATCTGCCGCCGACCCTACTGATCGCGTATTTCTATCTTTTCTTGCGTTTTGCTCAATCGCTTTCCTCGCTCAATCAAGCGACCTCCGACATCTTGCTGGGCTGGCCGCAATGGAAAGAACTGTACACGTGGTGGGCGAACGATTATCAATCCCTTGCACGTCGGCGCATTGCTCCCGAAGCCCTAATTCCTTTAAACGTCAGCGAGGGAACCCAAAACCCGATGGGGTGGCGCATTGAAAACATTTCTTTTTCCTACCCGGGCGCCAAACACATGATGATTGAACGCTTGACAGCGGATATCAAACCCGGTTCCTTTGCGGCCATCATCGGCCCTTCGGGTGCGGGGAAAACCACTCTGATCAGCTTGCTCCTGGGATTTCTCACACCTTTGGAAGGACAAATCCAGCTGGAAATGAATGGAAGTTCGTCTCTCCTTTCAGAATCCAAACACCAGATGAACCGGCACATCGGTTATGTGGGTACCGATCCATTCATTACGGAAGGAACGGTGCTCGAAAACATCACCTTCGGCCTTCCCGGACCCGTTTCCGACGCTGACATTCAGGACGCGATTCAAAAATCCGAATGTGATTTTATATTTCGCCTGCCGAACGGTTTGGAACACAGGCTCACAGAGCAAGGACAGGGTCTTTCGGCGGGGCAATTGCAGCGGCTGGCGCTCACACGGGCTCTGTTACGCAAGCCCAAGGCGCTCATCCTGGATGAAGCGACGTCCAACCTCGATGCGGGAACGGAACAGCGAATCCTCCAAACTCTGACACAGCTCAAGGGAGAATTTACAATCGTAGCCGTGACCCATCGCGAAAGCCTTCTCAGTTTTTCGGACCAAGTGCTCAAACTTTCTAAGGAATGAACCGAATCACCTCACCGCTCTACCGAAGCGCCCGGCGTCTGGCAGGGAGAAATCTTCGCAGATTCCAGCGGGCTTTTATTTATCCCGCGGCGGTACGTCGTGAATTGAGCCAATGGAAACGGAGCGGCCCTCGGGTGCATGGGAAAGGACTCACTCTTCTCATCATTAATCACTGCTACGACCAGGATATCGACGCCATATGCCGCGCCGCATCCGGCAAGGAGACCATCTGGGTCATGGAACCCACGGTCTTTCATAAAACGGTTTATTCCTTCATTCCAGAGGATTTGCCGGACATCTATCACGGAAATGAGGATCCGGCCTTGGCTCCGTATGTCAAACAATATCATGAGTGTTTCATCCGCGGATTAACTGACACGCTGATTGAGACGACCCACTTGGACGCGATGCTGGTCACGGCGGATCAGTTCTTCTGGCTGCGCCCCCTCATTGAAGAAATGAAATCACGCGGCGTACTGGTGGTCGTCCAGGATAAAGAAGGCAGTGTTTGCGATGCCCCCTTGATGGATGCTCATGCGGATCTGCTGCGGAAAAATTTTCCGCCGATCGCCGATTTTTATCTGCTGTGGAATGAAACGTCGGCCGCCTTTGTGCAAAAATGTGGCGTCTTGCCGGAACGCTGCAGGGTCGTGGGGCAGCCGCGATCGGATTATTTTTTTGATTCTGCGCGGTGGCCCACGCGCAAGGATTTGGGACTGCCCGAAAAAGCCAAAATCGTCCTTTTTTTCACCTTTGCCCTGGATGCCTACACCGCCACCTATTATCTCACGCCGGATCAACGGAAAACGTGGCTTCATCTGCGCCAGGAAATCAACCAGGCACTGAAAGAGGTCCTCTCACAATTCCCTAACGCCTATTTGATCGTTAAGGCCCACCCCCAGCAACACGATCTCCGCCTAAACCGACGAGAGATTCGCGCGCTCCGGATGTCGCGTTCCATCTTCCTCACAGGGGCGCATAGCGCAAATTCCCTCATTGCCAACGCCGATATCGTCGTCGGATTCCAAACGACAGCCATGATCGAGGCCATGCTCACCAAAAAGCCTGTTATCTATTCCGGCTGGGGGCCCAGTCATGAGGAGATTAAGCACCAGCTCTTGCCAATCTATAACTCCGGAGGCTGCGCTGTTCCCCGCAACGCTGAAGAATTCAAGACATGGCTCCGGCATTATCTAGCGGCATCTCCAGGCCCATCGGTGTCACAATTAAATCAGCGCAAGTCGTTTACGGACCAATACTTTTTTCAAGCGGATGGACAGGCCAGCCGACGACTGCTCGATACCATTCAAACATTAGCCCACAACCATCGCAGCTTTCCGCAACCCATTCGTCGCGAACAGGTCTATGACCCCCTATAAAATCGTTTACCATGGCATGCACGGGACCACGAAGGTGCTCGTTGAAACCCATAAAGAACTGGTGGCCCGAGGAGTCGTGGATCCCCAGGCGAATTTCATCCTCTTTAACCGCTACTGGTCCCGTTTCGTGACACGGGGTTTCCCAGATGCGCGTCTTCTTTTTCACCCAAGCATCATCGATATTCGATCCGCAGCGAAGCGCGATTATCCATCTTCATCGTACAGTTATAGCGAAGACCAATTCTTGCGAGCTTGGAAGATGGATCGTGTTTTGAATAAAAAGCCCAAATCCTACGCCTATCAGGTTTGGACGGCATCGCTTGCTCGTATTGAACGTTTTCTGACCGAAGTTCAGCCGGACTTGATCCTCTCAGAAGCAATTCAATCTTTGTTATGTTATGCCCTTTTCACAGTGGCAACCGCCAAGAGAATTCCCTATATTCAATTAATGGCCTCGCGTCTTAATAGTCATCGATTGGAATTTTGCACGGATCTTTCGGATCATCCTTACAAAACGCACAGTCAATTACCTAGTGATACGTCTCTTCATTGGGCCAATCAATACGTTCAGGAATTCAAAACGCGCTGTTTGGAGCCCGCTTATTTCGCCGACACCAAAAATAAAAGAATTCGCTTTAAGTGGGATGATGTAACCAAATCGATGACGTACCTGCACGAGCTTGCCTTGGGAGGGGCTCTAGAACCGACGCGTGGAAATCTGATCGGGCCGTTTATCTCTAAATTAAAGGCCTTTCGTATGGAACGGCTCCTGAAGAAATCGACATATTATAAAACACTGTCGGATCTCTCCCAAAGACCTGAGCGAAAACTTCTTTTCCCAATGCACGTGACCCCGGAAGCCAGTACCTTGACCTACACACCCCAATACGCCGATATGGGAGACAGTATCACGGGCTTAAGCCGACATCTCCCGAAAGGATGGATCTTGGTGGCGAAAGAACATCCATCCGTCACGTCACTTCTTCGCTCGACGTTGGAGATCCGCAGGATCCGCGCGTTGGACAATGTGGTTCTCTTAAGTCCTTACGTCGACAACCGCGAACTTTTAAAAATCTGCGCCGCGGTCATCACGATCAAGGGGACCTTCGGTTTGGAAACTCTTCTTATGGGACGAGCAGTGATTACCATCGGCCGACCGTTTTACGACGAAACCGGCAATACGGTGATTTGCCGCTCACTTGCAGAACTCCCACAAGCGCTTGAACAGGCGGCTTCGATGCAAGTGAATCCCGAGCGCACCCTGCAGTTCCTGGCGGCCTATTATGATTCGACAGGGCCCGGATTCTTTGCCAACCCGGATATTTTTATCCGGGATCCCGCCGCCGCTCTATCACACGCTACCATCGGGAGGATCGCCGATTACATACAAGACTATGTACTCGCACGTCTGCCCGATCTGCGCGCGGCGATCCAAAAGGACTCTTTTGTAGCCATTTGATTATTCTGAATCAAACGAAAACCTATGCGTCTTTTCTTCATCGCCCCCTATTGTTTTGGACTTGAGAAGAGTCTGGCCGATGCCTTGGCCGCTCAAGGCGTTCAAATAGAGCGTTTCATTTACGGAGAGCATAACCGGGAAAAGGGACCTCTCGCCCGATCCGTCTATAACCACTACGGGCTAGTGCGAGCCGCTAAAGGCTTGATGGGGAAAATGGGCATCCTGAACCAACTCTTGAAGCGCTCCCTGGAGCGGACGAACGTTTTGCTCTTGGAGCGCATCGCGCGGTTCAAGCCGGACGCGGTGTTCATTGTGAAGGGGGAGATCTTGTTCCCGGAAACTCTTCAGGCCATCAAGCGGATCTGCCCGCTGGCCTGCTACTATTGGGATGATCCCTTTCTTCGGCATATCCAAAAGCTCGATTCCTCGGGAGACATTCGCTATCAGAACCTCACCCATTCTTACTCTTATTATGATGTTGCCTACGTGTATGATGAAACGTATGTGCAGCCTCTGCTTCAGGCCGGGATTCGGGATGTGATTTTCCTGATGAGCTGGTATGAACCGGAGTTTTACAAACCGATGGAACTCTCTGAAACACTCAGACGCGAACTCGCCTGCGACGTGGCTTTCGTTGGAGCGCCGTATCCCAACCGCATCGAGTTGCTGCGTTCATTAGCCGGTCTTGACGTCGGCGTTTGGGGACCGGAATTCCGCTGGCGTGAATATTTTCGCCGATATCCCTTTCTCGTAAAACAGTATCGGGGAGAGTCTTCTGCCGGACGCACGGCCCAAATTTACAACGCGGCCAAGATCGTGCTCAATATTCATGATCAGTTCCAATGCGTCTCCAGCGTCAACCCTCGTACCTACCAAATCCTGGCTTGCGGGGCATTTCAGTTGGTCGACGACCGTCCAGCCCTCCACCAGCTTTTTGACGTGGGAGTGGACCTGGTGGCCTTTCAATCCCCCGAAGAGGCGTTGACTAAAGCGCAGCACTATCTCTCGCACCCTGAGGAGCGGCAGCGAATACAAAACCGAGGTCGTTCGAAAGCTCAGGGGAATTCCGCCATCGAGCGAGCTCAACTGATCCTTCAGCACCTCCGGCCGCTGATCGTGCCGAATCGTATCGTCGCAAGTTCGGTCCGATGAGTTATTTCACCTCCCATTATGCCTTTACGTACCGTCCGGACCCGTCTTACTACCGACTAAAAGCAAAACAGTTATTTTCGATCGTGACACGTTTTCGAACTGGAGCTTCTCCCCGTACTCTTTTGGATGTGGGATGCGGCTGCGGAGATTTGGCCGAGGCCGTTCATAACGCCTTTGGCCTCCAAGTGAGCGGCGTTGACCCGGATCCCCGCTCGATTGAGATGGCGAAACAAAAAGGAGTCGGAGATTTCCACGTGGCCGAAATAGGATCGACACAAAGCCCATTCGAAAAGAAGTTCGATTTGATCACCGCTTTTGAGGTTTTTGAGCATATGGCCTCATCCGAGCACGGGCGTGTTTTCCAAACCTGCAGATCCCTGGCCAATCCCAATGCCTTGGGCGTGATTATGGTTCCGAACACCGCGCATCCCTTTTTGGGCGGCTGGCTGGCATGGTCGGATTACACGCACCGAAGCTGCTTCACATCAGAAAGCTTGGCCCAGATGCTCCGGGTGAACGGCGTCAGTGATTTCATCGTTTTTCCGTGGTATCAAGCGGGGAGGCCCTGGCTCCTCCGGCTCCGCGAGTTGTTGGGCCGATGCATCGGCAGCCTTTTTCGCGTTTGTATGGCGGTTCTAGGCACACGCATCGCGATTACCGATCCAAATGTGACAGAGGCACTGCCGCTGTCGTCACACATCGCCGCCGTGTTTCAATTTCCTTCATGAAAGAGCGCAGCCTCCTTTTCCTCACCAGTGGATTGGGCGACAACCTGTTGACGC
>JBGPLV010000009.1:0-16264 GCA_041486625.1 Elusimicrobiota bacterium | reverse complement strand
CTCCTCGTTCAGCTTCCAGAGAAGTGCGCTTCCGATGAACCCCGCGCCACCTGTAATCACCCACATAGCGGATATTGTTTTAGCATTTTTGCTCGCGGGGCTTCCTCGAGGTGTAAAATAAATGCTTGCGATCACCTTTTCGTATTTACTATATTGAAACTCAATTTCAATTAGAAAGGAGGTCTACGACGAGGCATGGATAAAACAATGCGAGTTAAACTGATTCTATGTTTCATGATGTTTCTTTGGGTGGGCGTGGCCGGACCAGGGGAGGCTAATGAACGAAAGTTCGCCTACACCTACGAAAGCGGGACGATGCCGGCCGGAACACGCGAGCTGGAGTTCTGGGCGACGTGGCGCGAGGGCCGCGCGAACTTTTATTCCGCGTTCGATTACCGCACCGAGTTTGAGTTTGGCGTGACGGACCGGCTGCTGGCCTCCCTCTACCTGAACTGGCACCGGGAAACATTAGCGGATCCGGCGAACCCGAGCCAGAAAATCGACAATCAGGAATTTGAAGGCATCTCCTCGGAATGGAAGTACAAGCTGCTCGACCCCGTCGCCGACCCCGTGGGTCTTGCTCTTTACCAGGAATACACGGTCCACACGGATGAATTCGAGTGGGAATCGAAGCTGATTCTGGATAAGAAAATGGGGGATGTCCTGGCCGCTTATAACGCCGTCGTTGAGCCTGACTGGGAGTTTGGTCCGGACAACACGGAATACGCGTTGAATTTGGAAAATGACCTTGGTCTGACTTACTTTTTCACCTCGGCCTTCTCGGCCGGGTTGGAAGCGCGCAACACCAATCAGAAAGACCGAACCAGCCCGGGGCTGCGCAACAGCACTCTCTTCGTCGGTCCCGTCGTGAGTTACGCGCGCAACGAGTGGTATATCACCGCGACGTTTTTGCGGCAGCTCCCGGCCATCAAACGCTCGGTCGACAACCCTCAAGATAATCTTGTGCTCGACACTCATGAAAAAACAAACATCCGGATTCTGGTCAGCACGCGGTTTTAGGATCGCCGGTCTCATCGGCTGGGTGCTTCTTGTCGCTTCCTGCGCGGGCCAAGTGCCGCATGCGACGCCCCAGCAGACGGAACGCGCCGCGTTACAGTGGCCGGGGGTGACACTGGTGTCTCTGGAACAGGGACGCATGCTCTACATCCAGAAGTGTTCGGGTTGCCACAACCTTCGCACGCCGGCCAAGTATTCAAGCCAGCGCTGGCCCACCCTGATGGAGAAGATGTCCAAACGCGCGAAACTGACGGAAGATCAAAAGCAGGCTATTTTGAGATATGTAGTGAGCGTGGCGAGTTCTAGTTAAGGCGAGATATCTTCGTTTTCGGAAAGTAGTGAGTAAGGATCTGCTGATACGTTTTTCCTTGACGGGCGAGCTGCTTGGCCCCTTCCTGGCAGAAGCCGACTCCGTGGCCCCATCCCCGCCCCGAAAATACAAAGGAACCGCCCTCGCGCGACACGGTGAATAGGGCACTCTTCAGGACTTCGCGGCCATAATACTGGTTAACGACGTTGCGGAAGCGTCCGACCGATAATTGAATTGATTTTCGCGACTGGACCTCAAGTTCTTGGACACGGTCTGACCGGTCCTTGCGTACGATCAAAATGACCTCAGGAGCATCCCCCCGCTTGATCCACCCCGCGCGTTTAAAGCATGCCGCCAAGGTCTTCCTCGATAAAGTCATGCGCCATTGAGACTTCGGAGAAACCCGGCATACACCATCAGGAGCTTCACGGACGGCCTTTAAGTAAGGACTTGCGGGCGCCGGCCACACGTCTTGCACCGCGGAGGTCATTCCTCCGCAGTTGTGATGATAAAAAGCGGCGATGGGCCGGCCCTTATAAGAGAGATATTGCCCCTTCACTTGCGCTATCGCGACTTCCAGCTGCGCATTTGCCTCCGTGGGAACTCCCCCGAAGACCTGGCAATGCGGCAGATCACAGAATTCATAGCCTTCACCAGAGTGACGCTCATGGCGCATCGACAGGACATAAGACCTGGCCACGACCATCTGGGCCTTTAATACCTCGGGACTCAAATTGAGCGTTCCCAGTTCGCTCTCGAGAATCCCGCTCACGTAGTCCTCAAGCTCAAGCCGGTTGATCGCCTGGAGACGACCCTTTACGACGCCCAGGCGCAGTTCGCCGCGGGTCCACTTGTGGCTCCCTTGCGGGGTTTTAATCTCGAAAGCTTGGTCATCAAGCGATCGGACGGCGATCTGGGGACTGAGCATCTCACGACGACCTCCACTGTGAGCGTAAAGCCGGCCGTTCTGCACGGAAACATAGATGGGCCCTTTCATTTTGCGGTCTGAAATAAGAAAACCGGCTGAATTCTTAAGCCAAAGGGCCTTTAGCTTTTGACCGGCGAACAGGCGGATCGTGACTGGGGAGATCATCTCCCGATGGGGCTTTCCGAAAAGGTCGGCCATAGGGAACCGGAAAATATCGAACCTCGGCTGAGGATAGGCAGGCTCCCTCGGGGTCAGCTCCGCTGCCCGGACACCCCCAAGCAGCGAAGCATTCCCAACGATAAGCACCATCCCGATGTAGGCCCAATGCTTCATTCTCATGCCCTAAGGGTACCGGATGGGTGTTACGGGGGGGTTAATCGAGGGTTAATTCGAGGTAAACTCAAAAACGCGTCTAATTTAAAGCCTGTATTTGATGCTGTTTGTTATCCGAAAAGCTCGCGGGAGGATAGCTCAGTCTCTGATGGCTTGGGGCGCATCCATGGCCGACGCGACTTCTTAGCGGACGCTGTTTTATGGGGTTGAGCTTTGTGAAGCGCGAGCTTAGAGGTAGCCACAATATGGACGCTCGCTTGGCTTGCCCGTTCTTTCAAGATTCGATGCACCATCAGTCCGACGACGCAGGAACCTAGAACCGCACCAATGAGGACTTGTTTGATCGTCACATTCATAGAGTAACGCGCAAACGTTACAGCACTATTACCGCTATGTTAACAGTGTGTTGCGGGACAACACTGGGTCCAATGGCCCTGGTCGGGAGGAGAATACGCGTCAGCGGATGATGACGGCCTTGTTCGATTTCGACACGCCGTCGGCCCGGACGAGAAAGAGATAGACTCCCGGAGCAACGTGCCGGCCGTCCCCGTTTTTCATATCCCAGTCGAATTCGTAGACCCATTTTTGGTCCGCCGAGCGATCGGTGTTCAGGGTTATCTCGCTTTTGTCGACTTTCCGGACCAAATCGCCGCTCAACGTGTAAATATTCACCTGATAATCCGTGCCGGGACGGCCGAGCTGAAACTGGATGGTCGTATACCCCTCTCCGCGCGGGTGCGGATAACCTTTTCCGGCCGGGTTTGGATAATTAATGACTCTTGCGATCGCTTGTCCCGGGCTCACGGCGAGATTCACGACTTCAAACGAAGCCGTCGCATTCCCTACCCCCGCAATTTTTACGACACTCACCCCCGAAGGCTGTGCCGAAAAGTTATCTGATTTCGGACTGATGAAGTTCTGCGTGTCCGTGAAGGCGTTGGTGGCCACCCCCTGATTGGAGTTTGAAATGGTCAGACCATCCGCGGTGACAATCGATATGCCGTAGTGTGGAGACCCCGTGTTGACCCTGTTCTGCAGCGAGGCATCGGTCGCCGCAAAGCCGCGCGCCGACGTAATCGCGTCATCGATATGCCAAATAAGAAGCCCTGTGCCGGGGATCTGCTGGTCATAGGAGCCGGCCGTTTTGGAACGATACTCCAGTAGAAAATACTCTTGCGCTCCCCCGTTTTGGACCGGCATCTTGATGACGGAGGTGGGATTATTCCCTAACTCGATCGGGGTGATGCTGAAGCTGGCTCGGCTGGAGGCGGTCAGGGGTGTCGCCCAACCAAGATAAGTCTTGTCCCAGGCGCCCATATGGGCTGGATTCGCGCCGCCACCCAAGTAGGGTCCGGCGTCCATCAAGTCCCATTTTCCGACCACCGAAGCGCCTCCGAAAACAGCGGTGTTGTAAAGATCGGGGAGCGTGAGAACATGGCCAAACTCGTGGCACATCACGCCGAGCGGTGACGTAATTCCACTGGTTTCAAGCTCCGGGAAAGTCGCCCCATCAACGAAGCTTCCTCCAGCAGCGCCAATAACGGTAGGTTCTTGGTAAAAAGCTGACCAGATGTCTCCATTTTGACTGGAGGTCTCGTTTCCATAACCCGCATGCATCACCAGCACGGCATCATACGTGGTTGAGTTAAACAGAGGCCTTAACGGCGGTCCGGCTCGTGCCGCAGAGATGGCGTCTCGAATCAGATAGGCTCCTCCTAATCCGGCTGGAGCGGCTGAGACGCCATTGCATCCCGGGTCAACGTCACCGCAACCATAGTATTCCATAGGGTTAGCCATCAAGAAGGAGCCAGCCGTTGTCGCACCGGGATCGCCTCCAAGAGCCGCTGTGTCGCCAAAAAAGGTCACGGCCAAATGAAAATTATTGAAGGAGACCTCGTTGTAATAACTCTTCATCGAGTTGAAATAGGTGTTGAAATTGCTTGCGTTGGTAATGGTTGGTGTTCCAGTCGTACTGGAGCCGGCTGAAGGAAAACGAACAATAATGACGGCGATGTTTTTCGTCCCTGACGCAGGTTGGATTATTGCCGCTCGTATGGATCCATAACGCCGAATCATTTCGGGAGTTACCGCTTTAGCGTGGCAGGGTTTCGCGTTAGGATAGAGTTCCGGGTGGAGATGCGGCACGGCCCACAGCGTTTGAGTCATGGAGAGTACGATCACCGCGAGGCTGGGCCAACGCTTTGCCATGGCGTTGAGTATAACTTATGATTCCCCAGTGTTGAAAAAGATGGCCGCTGTCTTTCTGCTTGGTTTATTCACGATCACCAACAATCTCCACGCGAGCTGCGGGGCGGCCAGCTGTCCGATCGATACGCTCAGCCTTGACCGCGGCGGCGCGGGCTGGGTGAGGATCGGCTATGATTTCGAATACATCAAGCAAAATCAGCCCCGCATCGGGAGTGCGAAAGCGTCCGTCGGCGAAATCCCGGGCGATCACGACGAGGTTTATACCGTCAACCGCGTGCACCGCCTAAACGCTTCGATTGGACTCACGGACCGCTTAAGCGTGGACGTGCTTCTGCCATTTGTCTCGCGCTCCCACCAGCACATCGATAACGAATCGGGCAGCCCGGAGCTTGAGACCTGGGACCTCCACGGGCTCGGCGACCTCACCGTTCAGGCGCGTTACGCGTTCTTCAAGCCTGAAACAGTCACGCGACCAACGCTCTCCGCGATCCTGGGCGGGAAGTTTCTCACCGGTGCGCACCACGAGACGAATGAGGATGGCACGGAGGCCGAACCGGGCGTCCAGCCGGGGACGGGGTCCTATGATCTGATCCTGGGCGGGTCCTCGCTCCAGAGCTTCAGCGTTCCGATGATCGGCGGGGCCTATGGCGTCCTACCTGTTTTCACAAGCTTGACGTATCAGTGGAACGGGAAGGGAAATGAGAACTACCGGTTGGGGAACACCCTGTTGGTAAATCTCGGCACGGCCTACCCTCTGGCGCAGCGTCTGAGCCTCTTGGCACAGGTGAACGCGCGGGTACGGGAGCGGGATGACGCGGGGGATACGACCGAGCAGGTCGAACGGACAGGCGGCGAGTTCGTCTATGTGTCGCCGGGGCTTGAGGTCCGGCTAGGGGAGGCGTGGACGGCCACCGCGCTCATCCAGGTGCCGGTGTACCAGCGCGTGAACGTGATCCAGCTGACCTCGGACTACAACGTGATCGGCAGCTTCTCCTACCGATTTAAGTACAGGCAAGGTTGAAACGGCATGTTCCGCAATCTCTGCATCGTAGGCGTCATTCTTAGCCTGACTCTTGTCGGGATTCGTTGGTCGTTGCAAGACCAGAGAATCTTGAGATGGGCGGACTCGCGATTGGGAGCGACCTCTGCCGCGGCCGTTGATTATGGCGCAGGGGAACTGTGTTATATCTGCCAAGACTACACGGATGCAGAAATTTATCTTCAGCATGTCGTCACTCATTATCCGAAGTCACCTGACGCGGAATCCGCCCGTTGGATGTGGCTGGAATGTCTGTGCGTCACCCATCATCTACCATCGACGGGGATCATCACCGAATGCCAGAACTTCCTCGAACAATATCCTGACGGCGAACACGCCTCCCAAGTACGACAGATTTTGAAGCGGCGCCAGGAATTGATGTCGAACCAAATGGATATTAATCCCGCCAGATAATAAGACGGCGGGATTTCACCACAAATGATAGGCCTATAGGCCCAAGAATTCAGCGAATTGTTAACAGTCCGTTTACCGTAGCTACACTTTCCTGTAACACACCTCCCGCATACTTAAATCGCCATGATGAACGTGGAAAGGTTTCATCGAATAGGCGATCGCGTGGAACGACCAAGAACCTCTGTGCTGGAGGTCGATCGGCTGTTGACAGAATTGGGCCAACTCTACCTGGAACGCTTTAAGGCGTTACGGAGCGGCGACCCTCATGTTTTGCAGCAGCTTACGGATAGGATTGCCCTCATAAGAATGAAGCTCAATCAGCTTTAAATCCCAACGCATCGCCCATTTGGTGGAACCATCTGGCCAAGTCTTCCTTGGCCGGGGCGGCTTTTGAGCTGATCGAGAAGTTCCAGTGTTCGTCCTTGTAATTAACAACCCATCCGCCCATCGCAGCAATGGCCTTATTGGCCAGAAGAACCGGCCAGAGATTGGAAAGGGGGTCGTAGCCTGTTTTTCCCTTAGGAATCTTACGAGACGGCGGTTTGTTCAGGGTTTCGTTGATGCACTTTTCGGCCTCCCGTACGCTCCAACCATGCTTCACAATCAAATTGGCCACGGCTTCCTGCTGTTTAGGGGTGGGTAGGCGCAGCAGAAGCTCACCATGACTCCGGCTCAATATCGCACGTGCGATAAAATCCTGGACACTTTCAGGCAGACGCAGGAGGCCCAAACTCTCGCTCACATAGGTTTGTCCCTTGCCCGTTACCTTCCCAATCTGCTCCTGGGTCCAATAGGCGGGGTCCAGATGGTTGAGCTCCTCAAATCCTCTGGCCTCTTCAATCGCGTTGAGGTCCTCACGTTGAAGATTTTCGATCAGCCCTTTGGCGGCTGCTTCGCCCTCGCTGACGGTTTTGATGATCTTGGCATCAATGGCCGGCCACCCTATGAGCTTGGCCGCTCGAAGCCGGCGTTCACCGGAGATTAATTCGTATGTGTCACCCACCTTCCGAACTGCAATGGGCTGCATGAGCCCTTCCTGTTTCACGGATTCCGCCAGCCCTTTGAGAGCTTCTTCATCAAAGACCTTTCGGGCCTGATGAGGCGATGGTTTGATCTGATCTACTGGAATGGTTTGGAAGTTGGATTCAACAGTTGTCTCAGCCATGGGAAGACCTCCTCATATAAGGGTGGTACTCCCGTATATCGTATTTCTCCGGAAGCCTTAAATCAATTCGCAGAACGATCAGATCACTTCAGCTGGCGCAACACCTGATAGCCCTTGTCCGCATCCGCCGGATTATCGAACGCGATGACGGCCACGCACTGTGTCCCGATCACGTTGGCGAGAATGGCCCGCACGTTGAGGCCTGCGGCCCCAAGCGCCTGAGTCAGTTTATATCCCAGGCCGGGTTGGTTCGTCCCTTCCACGCGAACGCCCACGACATCAGCGCGAGGCACAAAACCTGCGCGGCGTGCCGCCTCTTCCTGCTTGGCGCCCTTGATGGGAGAGACAAACAGGACTCCTTTCCCCGGTTTATCCGGCTGCCGGCGGGCCAGGGCAAACTGCAAGTCCGCTCCTGCCTCCGCCAATACATTGAATAACCCTGTCGTAGCGCCCGGCTTATCTTCCATCTCCACGGTCCAAATGTCGATCTTTTCTACCTTGAACATGGCGTTCCTCCTCGTATGCTTCATCGTAGTCGCCCTCCAGGTTGCTTCCTTTTCATTATAAGCGGCCGGGCGATGGCCACCAAGAGAAGGGCTATGCCGAAGGTGCAGACCACCGTCGCTCCGGTGGGGGCGTCTAGTTTATAGGAGCCGTACATCCCCAGCAAGCTGACCACCGTGCCCATGATCCAGCCGATCGCCAGGCGCGTCTCAATATGCTCGGAAAAAAGCATCGCCGTGACCGACGGGACAATCAGGAAGGAAAACACGAGGAGCACGCCCGCGATAGCGACGGACGAGGTGACCACAAAGCCAAAAGTCCCGTAGAAGAGAAAATCCCACCATAAGACGTTATAACCCGTATCGAACACTTCGTCGTGGTTTGTGGAGATGGCCAGAAACGGTTTTCGCCAGCGCCAATGGATCACGCCGATCAAGGAATACAGGATGGCCATCTTGATCACTTCGTGCGGCGTCACGGCCAGCAGATTCCCCACCAGGATGTACTTGATGTGCTCGGCGCCCTCAGGCAGGCGATCCATGACGAGCACCGCCGCCGCCGCGCAGACGGCATAGACGATGCCGATAATGGCTTCCTGGGGAATCTTGCTCTTGCGGGTATGCGTGAGCGCGAAGACGGCCGCCCCCAGGAGCGTAAATCCCAGAGAAACCCAATACGAGGTCTGTCCATGCAAGTCCGCCCCGCACAAGAAAGCAATGGTCGTCCCCAGGGCGGCCACCTGGGCGAGCGAGAGATCGACGAAGATGACCCCGCGCTCGACCACATGAAGTCCGAGATAGGCATGGATGCCGGTGAGTACCAGGCAAGCCAGCGCCGGCCACAGCAGAATTTGGACGATTTCAGACATAACCAATCCTTTTTTGTCATCCCCGAGGTCGTAGTCGGGGATCCATCATAAAACATGGATGGATTCCCCGCCAGAGGCCGCGGGGAATGACGTTATGGGTTCAATGACTTTTTCAAAAGACTTAAATCGTAATCAAAGAGATCAAAATAGGTCTTGATCTCCTTGACGCCACCCACCGATGGCGGAAAGAGCAGCATCTTGGCCCCGGTCTCCTCAGCGATCTTCTGCGGCAGCTTCTCATCGAAATAAGGCTCGATCAGGAGGAGCGGAATTTTATCCCGCTTGATCTCTTTGATGAGATCCTGCACGTGGGCCGGCGACGGCGGGATGCCCGGCTTGGGTTCGACGTGATTGACGATGTCCAGGCCATACGTTTGGGCGAAGTTCGGCCAGGAGTTGTGATAGGTAATGACCTTGACACCTTTGAATGTGGCAGCGATCGCATTCCACTTCCTCTCCTTGGCGGAGAGCGTCTCCTCGAATTGCTTCAGGCTGGCGGCGAACTCTGCCGCGTGAGCGCCATCCAGTTCGGATAGTTTTTCCGAAATACGGCGTGCGATCGCCCGGCCGTTTTCCGGATCGGTCCAGTAGTGCGGGTTGCCGAAGGGATGGACGTCGCCCATGGAGCGATCGACCGTCCCCGTCGGCTTCTGAAGGATGTGGCACCCTTCGGAAGCGTCGAGATACCCAGGGTTGCCCGGAAGGATTTTTGTGTTCCTCGCGTTCTGTAAGAGCGGCGGCAGCCAGCCCACTTCCAGCTCCATCCCGACAATGATCAAGAGGTCCGCACGGCCCAGTTTCAGAAGGTAACTCGGCTTCGGATCAACAAAGTGCGGGTCCTGGTAACCTTTGGCGATCGCCGTCACGTCGATCTTGTCCTTGCCGATCTCCCGCGCGATGGCCGCGAGGTCCTCGGTGGAAGTCACCACCTGCAGTTTGGCGAACAGCAAAGACGGCGCGACGAGCGCGACCGCCGCGAGACTGACTAATTTTGAAAGTTTCATAAGATTCTCCTTTATTAGAACGGATGTGCGCCATGCGGCCCGATATTAAAGATCACCCGCAAGAATCCGAGATTCTCGTCGAGACCGTCGGAACGCTTCACGTGGCTGCCCTGTAGGCTGATGTGGCTAAACTCCGAAGGCGAATAGGTGATGAACACGAGCCCGCCATACTCATGCGTGCCGTTATCGGTGGCGAACTGGGAGAAATCGTAGCGTCCGCCTGTCGCCCACCGCTGCGCGAACTGGAATTGCAGCCAGCTCATAAGGCCCCAGCTTTGGACGGTGTCGATGGAAGAGAGCTCGTGCTTGCTCCAGAGGATCTCGTTCTGCCAGATCACCGAGCGGTAAATGGCGCGGGCCGGGTTTTTCCAGCGGTAGGTGAGGTCCAGGGCGTAGAGCTGCGTGTGCAGCGTGTCGGAAGACGTGCCTAGCGTGTTGAGCTCCTCCCCGGACGGCCCGTCGGCAAAGCTGCCGCCGAACGACAGGTTCTGCTCGTCCGTCAGGTCGACGTAGCTGTTGATCCTTCCTATGTAGAGCAGATCGCGCCGCTGGGCGCGGTCAAAGGACGGGGTGTCGGAGACCGCCGGTGGACGCAGGATTTCGCCATCCACATTGATGAACACCCATGGGTTCGGGACTTGCCAGGAAAGCCCTCCGCCTGTGCCGGCCAGGCCGTCTTCGCCGAGAAAGTTCTTTTCGGCCAGGGGACGCGTGGCAAACGCTGTGTCGTGAGGATGTGTCCGATTGAAGGGTCCAAAGTAAGAGCGGAATTTTCCGGTCCGCAGACCCAAATTCCCCGGCAGATGGAACCAGGTGATATACCCTTCCTCCAGGTTGGCCGCGCCGTCCTGGTCGAAGCTTACAAAGAAGTCGCCCCGGGCCCAGGGATCGACGATAGATTGGAGCCCCAGCTCCGTCTCCTTAAGCTGCAGGACGGGTTCAGGCTCATGGCCGGGATCGTGCGGATGACCGGTCATGCCCTGAAACCAACCCACGACACTGATGTTGGGATTCATGCTGTTTGAGGCCTGCAGGGCGCTCGCCCCTTCGCCCCGCTGCGGAACGGCCGCATAGGGAGACGTCGCCGGCAGCCCTACGGATGCGGGATCCGCCGCGCGCACAACGAGCGGCAGTCCCGTGAAGAGCAACAATAGAAATGAAAACTTAAGTCGCATAACACCTCCCGTATCTAATAACGACACTGTGGGACACCAAGGACCCGACAGACGGTCACACGGAGTTATGCGTAGGGAGGGCCGCGGGGAGATTCCGTCGAAAAGAAAGCGCTGAATGGCTGCGCCGGAGCAGGCACGGATACGTCGTAAACAAGAAACGTGACAGGGGTTTGATCAACTTCTGGACGGGCGGCGCCCATCGGAACGGCATGGCAGACGCAGCAATGCGATGAAGAACCGGGACCGGTGTCAAGACTGACGTGATTCGGATGCAGGATGAACGCAAGAATGGCTGTGTAGGTAAGAAGAAAGCCAAAAGGCATCCAGCCACTCTTTCGCATACGTGGAATCTAGCAATTTTTAGGCCGAAATTCAAAGAAATCTCCGTTTTAGCCAGGCCTTGACACTCCATAAAACAGGCCCTAGACTAAGTCGAGTTCCTATGGATATAAGACGGCCGATTCGAGCGTCCATCCTGGCGAAAATCGCTATCTTCACCGCGCTTTTTTCGCTTGTTCCTTTATACCTCATCACGACCTATTTCATCCTCATCCACAGGGAATTTCACTGGTACGGGATGACGGTGCTTTTTGTCCTGACGGTTCTCGTCCTGGGCGGCGCGTATGTGTTCGCCCGCCACTTGACCCGGCCTATTTTGGCTTTAAAACGCGGAGTGGAGCGCATCGCCCAAGGAGACTTTTCCACCTTCGTGGAAGTCGCCACGCATGACGAGCTTCAGGACCTCGCCACCGCCTTCAATGAAATGAGCGAGGACCTGCACCAATACAAAGAAGTGCGCGTCGATGAGCAGCTCTCTGAGAAGACCAAGATCGAAGGGATCATCTATTCCAGCGAAGACGGCATCATGCTGACCGATGACAACGGCCATGTCCAGCTGATCAATCCGAAGGCGAAGACCCTGCTTGAACTCGAGGAGGACAAAGAAGCCCTGACCGGCCGGCCCATCTGGAGCTTTGTGAAAAATGACCGGCTCGCCATTGCGATTCGCGATAGCGTCGAAGGAGATTCTCCCAAGACCAAGCGCGAGGTCAACCTTTCCGCGGAAGGCGTCCGGCGATACTATTTGATATCGGCCACCTTAATTAACGCCCCGGAGGGAAGCGGCACCAACTATTGGTTTGTGGTCCAGGTCCGCAACATCACGGCGGAAAAAGAGCTCGATCAGCTCAAAGACGACTTCCTGCAGTCGCTCACGCACGACCTCAGGAGCCCTATGACCGCCGTGCGCGGGTATCTCCAGGTGCTGGGCGAAGAGATGGCGGGGCCGTTGAACGACGAGCAGAAAAAAATGATCCACATCATGGAGAACGCGTCCACAAAGCTTCTCCATATCGTTTCAAACCTCTTGGATTCAGCTAAGATGTCCGCCGGAAAGCTCCGGCTGAACATTGCCGATTGCAATCTGCGGCAGGTCCTGCCGAACACAGTCGAACTTTTCCACACGGAGGCCGCCAAAAAGAAGATCACGCTCACGCTCGATATGCCGGAACAAATGAGCACGATGAAGCTTGACCCCCAGCTTTTGGAACGGGTCATCATCAACTTGATTGGGAATGCGATCAAGTTTACGCCCGAAGGCGGGTTTATAACAGTGAAGTTTATTGAACTCTCCGACCGGATTCAGGGGCAGGTGATCGATACGGGCAATGGCATGCCGCCGGAATTTTTGAACAGGATCTTCAAGAAGTTTGAGCAGGCTTCGGGCACGCGCGGTGGGACGGGGCTAGGGTTGGCCATCTGCAAATTTGTCGTTGACGCTCACTACGGAGAGATCACCGTCCGCTCCAAACAGGGGGAAGGAACCACCTTCACCTTCACCATCCCCAAGGGGCTTGAGCAAAACGAACGCGGTGAAGTCTTCCGCATCCGTCCTTCCTCCGCCAACGCCGCCAACGCCGCCTAAATCTGAACCCTCACCCGAGCGACGCTCACCCTCTCCCTAAAGGGCGAGGGCCGGTCATGTTTGGCCTTCTCCCTTTAGGGAGAAGGTGGCTGAAAGCCGGATGAGGGCTTATTGCTTCGTATAGCTGAGGTAGAACGGCCGGCCCTGCCGCAGAATATCGAGAACGACTCCTTCAGAAAGTTTGACGTTGCCGATCGCTTTGGAGAAGGCCCCCACGTCCGGCGTCGGTTCCTGGTTGACGGCGCGGATGACGTCTCCCGCCGCAAGGCCCATCTCTTCCGCCTGGCTTCCGGGTTCCACTTCCGTCACAATAACGCCCGTCGCGTCACCGGGCTGCCGGAAGCTTTCGGCCAACTCCGGCGTCAAGGCCACCACACGAGCGCCCTGCCAAGTTTTCTCATTTTCCTTCCCGCCTTTTTTAGAAGATGGCGCGGACGGCTCGCGACCCATATCGGCGGATTCCGGCCGCTCGCCAATGACGAGCGTCAAAGTGACGTTCTTTCGGGCGCGTAGGACTTCGAGCGGGACCGATTTTTTGGGCGCCGTGTGGGCCACATAGGCCTGCAGCGTGTCGGACGACTCCACCGGTTTCCCGTCAAAAGAAAGGATCACGTCGCCGCGTTTAAGCCCTGCCTTTTCCGCCGGCGAACCCGGCAGAACGCTGTTCACAAGCGCTCCCTTATTATCTTTGAGCCCAAAAGCTTTCACCATCGCTGGCGAGATCTCATGGGAAAGCTCAACACCGAGCCAGCCGCGGATCACATGCCCTTTCTCCACGAGTTCGTCTAGAATTGACTTGGCTTGATTAATGGGAACGGCAAAGCCGATCCCCGCAAACACGCCAGTGGGGGCATAAATGGCGGTGTTGATACCGACCACTTCCCCCCGGATATTGAGAAGCGGACCTCCCGAGTTACCGCGGTTAATAGCGGCGTCCGTTTGAATGAGGTTGCGGTATTCCCGGTCCTCGATCGCCAGCGACTGCCGGGCCGCGGAGATCACACCCACCGTAAAGGTCTGCGACAAGGCAAAAGGGGAACCGATCGCGATGGCCCAGTCCCCCACCCGCACGTTCTCGGAATTCCCCAAGGCGGCGAACGGGAGCTTATGGCTGGCCTTGATGCGGACAACGGCAATATCCGTACGGGCATCCTTGCCCACGACCCGGCCATTGTATTCGGTTTTCTCACCGTTCTTATCATAGACCAGCACTTTGATCTCATCGGCGTCGCGGACCACGTGCTCGTTGGTCAGCACCAGGCCGTTCGGATCGATGATGACGCCGGAACCCATGCCTTCCATCCTGAACTTGCGCGATTCTCGAGGCGCCATCCGCGGGCGGTGGTAGGGATCTAAAAATTGTTCGAACGGATCGCCGAAGAAAAATTGCGGCATCTGCTGGATTTGCTCGACGCGAACCGTCGTGATGCTCACGACGGCAGGCTTCACGAGTTCCGCGACTTTGGCGAAAGAGGCTTGGAGATTCAGCACTTCGGGATGAACTTCGGCGGTCGGGCCCTCGCTGGGTATCTTATACGCGGCGAGATGGATCCCTGGGCCCGTCCAAACGAGACGTCCAGTATGAAAGCCCCAGTAGAGGCCTCCCACCAAGACCGCCAAAGCGATGCGGATGAAAAAAGAGGGTTTCATGGTTTACCTGAACGGACGCGGACGAACGGGATGTCGCTGCGCTTCCCCGTAGAAAGGTCCTGCCATAAATCCTTCTGGGAGACCTCCAAAGGATCAATGAAATCGGAGATCATCGCGCCACTCGCCACGAGCACCTGATACCCCCAGCGCCTGGGTGAACCCCGCATCATCTCCCTGGGTACGGTCACGCGGAAACTATTCCCCTCCATAATAACCGGGAACGTCTGGACAATTCCGTAGGTTCCCATGCCCTGGGTGCGGTAGAGCGTGGCGATCTGTCCAGACAGCGCGATCGCGTACTCCCACGCGTCGGTCGGAGAGGTGATAAAGTTGCGTCCGGGCAGGAAGGACGGTGTCCCAGCGTTGGGCTGGCCGTTTAAGTCCACATAAATATCGATCGAAGCCGGAGCCATCGTAGCCAAGGTGACGCTCCAATGGACGGAATCGGTGGTGGCCCAGACGTCCAGAGACTTTAGATCGGGGCCGTCCGGCACCAAAGCATCGCCGACCGCGTCTTCGATCAGAACATGCTCGCGGCCATCTGCAAAACTTTCCGCGCGCGTGGTGGTTGAAGAAGAACGCACAGACGCCAGCCGTACGCCCTCGGTGGCTTTAAAAAGATCTTCAGGAGGCGGCTGCCCGATCACGCGGTAGACAGCCAATAGCGTCGCCTGAAATTCATGCTCGCGCTCCTCCACCAAAGCGGGGGAGAGGGACGTATTCCCTATCGAAGCAAAGTAGTTCGAGTTTTGGGCGCTGTAGATCTCCTCAAACGCCACGTCCAATCGCTGGACGGAAGCTTGTCCGGAGTTCTTGTAAGTTTCTAGCGCTTCACGGGTTTTCCGCAGGGCATCCCACGCAGAATTTTTGGACGACTGACCAACCCACGAAGACCAGTCCGCATCCGCCCATGTCCGCCGCTTCCAAGGGACCCTGGAACTCAAAGGAACAGCTTCCACGCTGACATCTTGAGGGAGAAGGTACTCGCCATTTTTTCCTTTCATCTCCAGCACCCAACCATCTAGAGGACGTCCTTTCATTTGGCGTTCATCCCACGCGCGAACAAGCGTTCCCGCGGGTTTACCTGATGCTGCCGCGTCCCAAATCATGAGAGAGCCGGATTGGTAGGGACCATCAACCGCTGGAGCTCCGAGCGCCCCGATCATCCATGAAAACCCGAGCCTTTCCAGCATGGAAACAAGTTTGGGACTCGCGGCTCCGTAAGGTAGGACGAGCCCGTGTGGAAGAAAGTTCCACTGCTTAAAGAAGCCGGCTTTTGACTCGGCGATCAGCTGGATGACATCATCCGGATAGGCGTACGGGGGATTCGGCAGCTCGATACCGGGGGGCAGGGCGTCCTTGGCCGAAGCGCTGTCAACCAACAAGGGAAGAATCGGGGCATTCGGGATCTGGAGAGCCAGATCAAGACGCCCTTCCTTTTGCAGCGCCAGAATTTGTGCTTTGAGGTGTGGATCTTTGGCGATATGCGCAAACCGTGGCGACATGGCGATGACCATGCGCAAGTTCGGGTATTTGACGAACCATTTCAGCCACACCGCCGCGGAGTCATCGGTTTGCGGGATGTACACGAGCATCTCGCGCCAGTGATGGGCGGGAGTAGCCGCCTGGGGGGCGGGCTTTTCCTCATGGATACGCGATGGTACCGCGCATCCCGCTAAGATCAGAAAACATACGAAAAATCGTCGCATCCAAAGTATTATAGCG